>NZ_JAWLDW010000168.1:0-4463 GCF_041686455.1 Rhodohalobacter sp. | reverse complement strand
CGTGCACTCCAGTCCCTTGAAAATAACAAACTCATATATCGCTGCCAGGGTCTTGGATCATTTGTCAGTGACGATCGAAAAAAACACAACCTGGTTAAACTGACCGACTTTAACGAAGATATGGAAAAAGCCGGGCTCGAAGCTTCTTCCGTTGTAAAACGTTTTGAAGTTATAACTGCACCCAAATGGCTGGCTGAGCGTCTCGACATTGAAGAGAATATAAAAGTACTTCAGGTAGACCGGCTTCGCTTAGGCGACAGTGAGCCCATTGCCTACGATACCTCATGGCTGCCAATTTTTTACGGACAACTGCTTTCGGAAGAAGCCTTGAAGGATAAAACGATCTACTCAATCCTTGAAGATGACTATGATATTGAGGTAACCAAAGGTTGTTACAGAATGTCGGCAACATCGGCAGATGATGATCTCTCCGAAGCTCTGGACGTTCCAGTCAACACCCCACTCTTTTTAATCGACAGAATTACATACACAATCGGAGACAAACCGATCTACTATCAAAAGCGTTACTATAGAAATGATCAGGTTAAATATGAAATGACACTGGAACGTGGTAAGAATGATACATCAAAATCTGAACCGTTGCCGCTCAAAGAGTTTGTCCCTGTATTTCATTCATCCGATTAACCCTACTGTAATCTATTATTTACAATGAAAGCCGGTAGTTCAAAAATATTGAAATTCATCGCAGTCTGTGTTATCTGTATTTTGATAATTACAGCTCTCGGTTTTGGAATTCAATTTCTAATCAACAATTAATCACGGAGTCTTATTATGAAGAAAAACATGGGTAATATCGATCGCGGGTTGAGAGTAGTCATCGCACTGGTTGTGGCTATACTCTATTTTACCGGACTAATATCCGGAACCGCAGCCATTATTCTAGGTATTCTGGCAGCTGTATTTATTTTAACAAGCTTGGTGGGCACATGCCCTCTTTATTTGCCATTTGGCCTGTCCACCAAAAAAGGATAGCTGCTCTTTTCAATTTTACTGTTAGCACGGTTTTAAGAGTACGATCTCAAAAAATGATCTACATCAAAGGTGGAATTTTAAAGATGTTTTATCCATCCAAGGATATCCACTAAAACACCCCTCTTAATCTCCCCTTTTTAGGGGAGACATTTTCTTTTATAAGTTGAGGATCTGACTCCAAACCTGGATTAACGAATAAATATGGATGAAGCATCAGAGTGAATTGCTCACCCATGGGAAAAAGTGTATCTTACAAAGCTGAATTACTAATCTACTAATCCACTTTAATATGACATTTTTGCAAGTTTTTTTCCTGATGGGATCACCTGAAGGCGGCGACGGAGCCCTGCTCAACCTTCTCTTTTTGGGAGCCCTATTTTTTGTTTTTTACTTCTTTATTATTCGTCCGCAAAGCAAGCGGCAAAAAGAGATTCAGAAGAAAGTGAGTGAGATGAAAAAAGGCGATAAAGTTGTTACCGGCGGCGGAATGTTTGGTGTTGTAAACTCTATCGAAGACGAAACCGTTTTATTGGAAATTGACAGTGGTGTGAAAGCCCGATTCCAAAAAAGTTCAATTACCGATGTAAACCCGAATAAGAAGTAACATTTCTTTAACCGGGCCATCCGGAAAACAGATCTACCATGACAGAGTCTCCTTTTCATACCATAGAAGAAGCTATTGAGGATATCCGTGCTGGTAAAATGGTCATCGTTGTTGATGATGAAGACCGCGAAAATGAGGGGGATTTCCTCATGGCGGCCGATAAAGTTACCCCGGAATCTATCAATATAATGGTGAAGCATGGCCGCGGCCTTGTATGCGTACCGATTACGCGGCATAGGGCTCAGGAGCTGAATTTAGACTACATGGTTACGGAGGGCGCCGATCCTGATGAAGCCGCTTTTACAATATCTGTTGATCATAAGAAATTGACCACTACCGGTATTTCTGCGCCCGACCGAGCGAATACGATCAAAGAGATGATCAACCCAAAGGCTCACCCCTCCGATTTTAGACGCCCCGGTCACGTTTTTCCGCTGATCAGTGTAGAGGGAGGTGTATTGAGACGCGCCGGCCATACTGAAGCAGCCGTTGATTTAGCCCGACTTGCCGATTGTGCACCGGCCGGAATTATCTGTGAAATTATGCACGACGACGGCGAAATGGCGAGATTGCCGGAACTGATCAAACTTTCCAAAAAGTTTGATATGAAACTGATCACAATCAAAGATCTGATTGCCTACCGGATGAAGCATGAGTCGCTTATCAAAAAAGTGCTTACCGTAGATATGCCCACCATCCACGGAGATTTCGATCTGCACGTATTTGAGGAAAAGCTGACCGGCGAACATCACCTGGCGTTTGCAAAAGGAGAATGGACGAAAGAGGATCCGGTTTTAGTTCGGGTCCACTCAGCAAATCCGCTGGCTGATATTTTCGGAAGTAAACGAAGTAACAAAACCGGCCTGCTGCATGAAAGCATGAAGATGGTGGCCCGGTCGGACCACGGCGTTGTGCTGTATATGGATCAGATGAGCCGTGAATTTAACATTGTTGACCAGATTACTGCGATACGATTACAGGATGACGGACTCAGTAAAGATCAGATCCGATCGAAATTGGGGTCAAAAATGGACTCGCGCGATTATGGTGTTGGCGCCCAAATACTTCACATGCTCGGAATTCGAAAGCTCCGCCTGCTAACCAACAATCCGGTAAAACGGGTTGGGCTGAAGAGCTTTGGCCTGGAAATGGTTGATGAGGTTGCCATTCCGCTCGATCATATCGACACAGATCATCCCGACGAAAAACTCGACAAGCCACAATCGAAAGAAGGTTTTCTGAAAAAACTGATGCTGGAATGATGTAAGACACAGGGTACAAGTTTAACTTTTGTCAAAGTTGGCGGGCTTCAACAGCATTGCTCTACTCCGTGAACTGATGCCCGCCTATCCTCCAAAAAGTTTTTTGTCTTATCGAGTGAAGCCCTGTCAGTGCATTTTTGGCCGGGCGTAATCGAGACATCTCATTCCATAGGATTCACCACTGTCTCTCGTTGCCCTACACTTCTGCTCATGTGTAAAATGATCAGCCATTTTATTAGATGGAGCGTATAAGGCGTTATTTAAATTTGATCAGATAACAAAGAGATGTCTCGACTCCATTCGGAAGAAGCACCGCATTCCGCTCGACAAGACAATTGCGTTTTTAATATGAAAACCGGCGTATAAGAATCCCAATTATACAGCTTTCATTCTCACGCCGGCATACAATGAATTCCTTGTCACAGCAGGTTCTCCACGATTCCATACTACTTATTTTAAAAACCTGCACCTTTTCCCTGATGATAAACACAGATTAGGAATTGCCAACTGATTACTGCCAACTGCCAACTCTCTTTCGCTACTCCTCATTTGAAACCACAGCTGCCACACCGCCGCGTCTTCCATCTCCTGCACCTGAATACCCTTTGGGTCCACGGCTAACAGAGTGTGCTCCTCCAAAAAACAGGCTCTTCTCGCTCCAGATTTTATGGTTTGGATAGAGATCTTTAAGTTTTTTCAACTGGACAAGGCCAAATCCCTTTTCTACATGCAGCTGCTTCTCTTCTATGTGAATTCTTGGTGCTTCGATCGACTCGTTTAAAGGTATCTTAAAATCAATCAGGTTTAGAAGAATCTGAAAAATAGCCGTACGAATACGGTTGGAACCGCCTGAACCAAAAACCACACTTGCACCTGATTTCATCTTCAGAATTCCGGGCGTCATCATCGATGTCATTCTCTCATTCGGATTCCACTCATGAAATCCACCCGGATTCAGATCTTCTTCACCCAGCATATTATTGAACATGAAACCCGTTCCCGGTATCATAACTCCGCTTCCCTCTCCATTACTGGAGGTCATACTTGCCATATTGCCATCCTTATCTACAATACTGATGTGGGTGGTACCTCTGAAGGATGCCGTTCTCTGCCTGATCTCTTTTTTGTAGATCTCCAGATATTCAGGATCCAGTAGTTTCAAGGCGGGATCATCTGAAGGATGTTCAACAAAGGCCTCGATCCGCGCTCTGTTTGTCATCCTTTGTATAAATGCAACAGTATCAAGCCACGCTTCATCGCCCGGTTTAAACTTCCAGGAATCAACTGCCTCCATCAACTTCAATGCGAACCCGACCAGGATTCCACCTGATGACGGAGGAGGATTGATTGCGATTTCATTGCCCCGGTAACTAACCTTCAACGGTTCTCTTTTAATAGTCCGATATTCTTCAAAATCATCCCTGGTCAGATATCCGCCATCATCACGACAAATTCTTGAGATCTTTTCGGCAATTTCCCCTTTGTAAAACAGGCCTTCCCCATCGATCACCAGCTGCTCTAAAAGTTCTGCAAGGTCAGGCTGTTTTAACACTTCACCTTCGCGAATCAGTTGATCTGCCTCTCGTGAACTTCTAAAAATACGT
>NZ_JAWLDW010000167.1:0-4581 GCF_041686455.1 Rhodohalobacter sp. | reverse complement strand
TGAAATACAGCAGATGAATCTGGAAACTCCTGGTTATCTGACTGACGAGCGGTTGCTGAATTTACAATACCCGAAGCAGTAACTAGAACGACATAAAAAAGGTTTTTAATCATGATCTATCACCCACTGCTGTGTTAATTACAACAATAACAACCATTTTTCTTTTTTATTGTTCGGTTTAAAAACCACACCCATAAGCATTTACAAGTTGATTCCTACCATTAACAAATACACTAAATGATGAAAACGATACTATATACGCTACTCCCTCTATTACTCTTTTTTGTTTTCACCCCGCTCACAACATCTGATGCCCTTGCCCAGCCCATCCTGGAAGCAGAAAGTGCCGTGACAACTGAGGGTGAAATCACCATTAAAGGAAACCGGGTTCGATATGAAGCCACTGCCGGAACACAACCGGTTTGGAATGACGAAGGCGAACCCGATGCGTCCCTGTTTTATGTCTACTATAGAAGAACGGACGTGGATGATGTTGCCAACCGTCCGCTCGTTTTTTCATTCAATGGCGGACCGGGATCGGCATCGGTTTGGATGCACATCGGTTACACCGGACCCAGATTTTTGAATATTGACGATGAGGGCCATCCGGTTCAGCCTTACGGTGTTTCAGATAATGAACACTCCATCCTCGATGTGGCTGATATCGTTTACATCGATCCGGTCAATACCGGATTTTCCAGAATTTTAGATGAAGAAGCAGAAAGAAGTGATTTTTTTGGTGTGAATGCAGATGTGCAGTACCTCGCCGCCTGGATCGACAATTTTGTATCCCGCCACAACCGCTGGACCTCACCAAAATATCTGAAGGGTGAGAGTTACGGAACTACGCGTGTAGCCGGTCTTGCCCGTCAGCTACAGAGTTCACACTGGATGTTTGTTAATGGAGTGATCCTGGTCTCGCCAACCGGTTTGGGACTTGAACCACCGGCCATGACACCACGCTCCGAAATCCTGAAACTGCCTTATTACGCTGCAACAGCTTGGTATCACGATGCACTCCCTTCTGAATTGCAACAACGCGATCTAGATGATCTTCTTCCTGAAGTTGAGGAGTTTACCATCGAAGAATATCTGCCCGCCGTAGCCCGTGGAGGTACTCTACCTGAAGACCAACGTAATGAGATCGCTGAAAAAGTTTCCACTTACTCCGGTATTGACAAACAGCACATCCTGGATCATAACCTCACACTTCCCACCTCATTCTACTGGAAAGAGCTGCTTCGGGATGAAGGTATTACAGTTGGCCGCCTCGATTCTCGTTATCGCGGAATAGACCGATCTGATGCGGGCAACCAATACGACCACGATCCTGCACTTACTGCATGGAACCACGCATTTGCCCCGGGCATCAACTACTACCTGAGGGAAGTATTGGGTTACGAAACAGATTTACAGTACAACCTTTTTGGTCCGGTTCATCCGTGGGACAGAAGTAACGATTCAACCGGTGATGACCTGCGCCGGGCGATGGGTGAGAATCCGTTTCTCAATGTAATGGTACAGAGCGGTTATTTTGATGGTGCTACAGACTATTTCTCTGCCAAGTATGTGATGTGGAGCATGGACCGAAGTGGAAAAGTATCGGATCGCCTGCGATTTGAAGGGTACCGAAGCGGTCACATGATGTACCTGCGCCAGGAAGATCTGGCTACATCCAACGAACACATCCGCGATTTTATTCAGAACTCGCTGACCAACGGTGAGTCAGCCCGATATTGATAATCCTTTTATCTACTCTAATTTCCCCTCCTTTCAAAGGAGGGGCCGGGGGTGGTTAAATTTTATTTAAAAACCTGAGCTCGATTCTTAAATAATGACTTCAAGGGTTCCCTTTAAAAAAAACACCCCTCTAATTCTCCCCTTACTAGGGGAGACTTTTTACTAAATTATTCACACAAATACTTTGGGAGCAAAGCTTTTCTCTGCGAAATTCAGCGATACCATCCGCGTAAATCTGCGAGAAACAAAAATTCTTTCCCTGTTTTTAGTCCGATTTTAGGTGACTATTTCTCGCTGAGAATCGCAGATCTTATACAAATTCCTGAAGCGCTACAGAAACATCATCTTTGCCTGAAAGCAGATCAAACTCTACATCTTCGATGCTTTCATCCTCCAGAACTTCAGCAATCACGTGCGCCACATCTTCTCTGGGAATCTCACCGCGATCCAATTTTTCAGCGATTTTTACTTTTCCGGTGCCCTCATCGTTCGTTAATCGTCCGGGTTTTACAATCACATAATTCAATCCACTGTTTCTGAGGGCTTCATCTGCCTGAACTTTTGCTTGCTGATAGACCTGAAAAACCTCATCACCGCGTGGTGTCTCCAAGCCCATGGCGCTGATCATCACATACCTCTCAATTCCATTTTTTTTGGCAGCTTCAATCAGTTTGATGGCACCGTCACGATCTACAGACCACTTACGCTCCTTCCCGCTTCCGGCTCCGGCACCGGCTGCAAAAACCACGGCATCCGCTTCACCTACAAATTCACTGATATCATCCTCTTTTTCGATATCCACTAATACCGGTTCTGCACCTGCTTTTCTCAGGTCATCAGCTTGTTCCTCTTTTCGGATTAATCCTTTAACTGTATGACCCTTCTCTTTCAAAATTGGGTGGAGGAGCATGGCAATTTTACCGTGACCTCCTGCTACTACAATTTTCATTTTTTTAATCAACTTTTATTCACATTCACTCATAAAACATGTGTAATAAATTCCCCGTTCAAAAGAAATATCAATAGGTTGTAAATTTCACTTTGAGGATTGAAAATAAATAACTACTCTCTTAGTAATAAATAAGGCAACTTCTAAGTTTATGAAATTACTAATACCTATCCTCTTAATATTGATTGTTGGCTGTTCATCTCAAACATCGGAGTCAGAGACTTTTGATCTGCCAGGTCTCGAATTTGAACATACCATGGAGATTTCTGAATCGGAAGATCTACTCCTTGGGAGTATCACAAACCTGCTTGTAGACTCGGATGGAGACATGATATTAGTGGATGGCACACAGCGATATGTGTATGCTGTATCTTCAAATGGGGATTTTATTCAGCAGATCGGTGGTCGGGGAAGCGGTCCCGGAGAGTATGAATTTCCCGGCCCAATGGCCTTGTCCGGCGACAACAAACTTCACCTGTTCGACTTTTCATCCCGCACCATGATCACGTATGCTAAAGAGAACGGACGTTGGGATTATCACTCTGATTTTGCTGCTAATTTTAATGAGTATGGATTTTTCAGCCTTTTTTTCCCGGTTGCCAATGATGAATATTTTGTGGTAACAAACGCCATGCAAATTGATAGTGAAGGCGGGACTGTAGTTAGAAAAATTGATAATAGTGGCAATGTTGTTCAGGATTCGGTTTACACGTACCCACAAAATGAGCGATTTACTGTTATGCAAGACGGTATGCCCAGAATGTCTATGACGATCCCTAACATTCACAGGCAAGGCCGTTTCAATGTTGATTATGAGGGTAACCAATATTTTGGATGGACTGACTCACTCACCATTTTTCGACAAAAACCGGGGGAATCAAATTTTAACCCTGTCGTTAATATCACCGTAAACAACTTACCGTTTACAGATGCTGCCAGAGATACACTATTAAGCAGATATGAAACTATCCTCTCTGACAATAATCAGGCTCGCATAGAACTTATTTCGTCATTCCCCGACACAAAGCCCGTTTACTCAGACTATAAGATAGATGATGAGGGCAGAATCTGGGTACAGATGTTTAACGAGGAAGAGGATACTGAGTGGTTTGTATTTTCTGATGAAGGGGAGCCTCTTCATCAATTATCACTCCCGGATAGAAACAGATTAAGTACAGTACGTCACGGAAATATTTATACCATTGAAAATACTGAAGAGGGACTGCCGATTGTAAATATTTATTCTATTGCATCTTGATAACCTAAGTTCTATTACATAGTTGATTAGTGTATTTCAACTCTCAAGCTATCCGGTTTATTTGGCAAATTAATCAGTACAGCATACTCTAATGGCGAAGTAAATAACGAACCGGTACATCAAACCGATCGGCCCAGGCATTTTCAGAATGATTGGTTCCTTCAAATACTTCTGATTTAAAATCTTGCCCTTGTGTAAAGCCAAGCTCCAGCATCATTGCATCCACTTTCCGCTGGTAGGGCGCATAGAGGGAATCGAGCGTTTCGGTACCGTGATCATAGTAGATTCTGTGTGAGCCCGGGTCCGGAAGATTTCGCCTCAAATACTTTCTGATTCCACCCGGAATTTCGTCATTGGATTCATGCGTACCCGGCCAATGTGTGGATAAAGCAGCGGCTCCTGAAAACATCTCGGGATATTTTGTAAGCGTATAGAGAGAGATCAATCCGCCATAACTTGAGCCCGCCACGAACCGCCCATCACGATTTTTTATCACCGGATAATTTTCTTCTACAAACGGAATGACCGATTTTGCAATAAAATCAACATACTGATTGGCACGGGGTTCTTCCGGGATGTTTGAAAGCAGATCATCCCTTAATTCACCCTCAATAAAACTTAATGCATCTTCTGG
>NZ_JAWLDW010000166.1:0-4598 GCF_041686455.1 Rhodohalobacter sp. | reverse complement strand
GTGCAAACCGGTAAGTTTGCAATAATTAAGTAATCTGTTAACATCAACAAAAACCCAACCGATATGAAAAAAGCGTTACAACTAATCTTAAGCACAATGCTGCTTATTGGCCTTTTTTTGGCTGATCTGGCGGTTGCACAAGACGGGCCGCAGGATGTGACTATCCGCGACCTGAACACGTATGAAAATCTGGAGAGTTACGACGACATACCAGATCATCCGTTAGAAGGTGTTCCCGTAGAGTTTACAGCTGTTGTAGTAAGCTATCCAAAATCTTCAGGATTATCAGGTTTTAACGATGATGAGGAGGGCAGCATTGGACGTATACATATGTTTGTTGCAGACACGTCTGCAAAAGACCTTGGGCATGATGGTATGTATATAAGAATTGTAAACGCATTTGAAACTTCAGCCTTTAGTGACCTTGAAGATCTTAGCAGAGGCTCTGTTGTAACCTTTACTGGGAACCTTACATTCTTCGAAGAGACTTCACAGTTTGAAGTGAGTGAGTTGGTTGAATTAGGTAATGTGACTCAGTCGCAATTTAGTGATTATGAATTTTTACTAGAGCCTGTACCTGTTGATCCTACAGAATATCACACATCAACCGGGGCAAATGAAGTAGAACTGGATCTTGAAGCATATCAAAAATACAATAATATGTATGTAGATATTTCCAGTGGAACCACTTCAAATTATAATCTGGATGATGGTAGAGTCGCCTTTTCTGTTGTGAAAGATGGGGTTTTTACAGGCCACAGGGATATTTCTTTAAGATACAGGAACGATAGATCCACCTACAGATCAGGTTACAACTATAGGAGAAGTGAAGTTGATGGTGATTTTGAATTACCACCTATCGGATCAAGTGTAAATGTTAGTGGGTTTTTAAGTGTGGAAGATTTATCTGAAGGTGGTTTGAGTTTTTCAAATGGCGGTGGATTTTTTATATCACCTATGGAAGACGGAATTCTCTGGGTTGATGAAGAAACCCGGCTTGAAAATGGAGTATCCTTAAATGGGGATTTTGAGTGGCCAGTTGATTTTGAAGTAATCGGATCGCCACCGCAATTACTTTCAGTTGATTTCGACCCTGTACCTCAAGATGACGTATACACACCGGGTCAGACTGTTACGCTTTCAGCGTTGACAGCCGCCCCGGAAGACGACCCTTCCGTAACGGTTGATTCAGTTGTGGTAAACTATACAACCCGTTCGGGCGGTGAACAACGTTTTCAGATGGAAGAAGTCGGTACCAATGAGTATGAATTTACACTTCCAGAGCTTGTTGCTTTTGAATCACCTACTATATTTGTACAAGCATACGGAAGCAACGGACTCGTCGGACGATTCCCAACAATTGGTTCACAGTCTTTTTATGTGGATGGCGGAACCATCACGGAAATCGAAACTATTCAGCGAACCGGAGATGATGGCGACGGACCAAGTCCGCTGGAAGGACTTTCCGGGCTCGATTTTGATATCACGGCAACCGTGGTTTCTGAACCCGGAGATGGTGTGATTGCCGTTCAGTCGGGCACAGCTCCATGGTCTGGTATATTTCTTGAACTTGGCGTACAAACGGCAAATCTGCAGCGTGGGGATGTAGTGAAGATTACCGGTGCAAACGTTGAAGAAGCGGAAGTTGCGAACAACGACAATACCTACACATACCTGTCGGGAGTGACTCTTAGCGTAACCAGTTCAGATTCCGACATTTCGAATGTGGTTCCGGTACTGACAACCGATGAGTTTAACGAACCCGTTGCACCCGGTGAAGCGTGGGAGGGGATGCTGGTGACCTTTGAGAATGTGCAAATGATTTCGGATGAAGGATTTGGTGAGGTTCTTTTTGCAACCATCGACACTGAAACGGAGGAAATGCACGAAGGCACATCGGTGATTAATTGGGATACAAGAGGTGGCTCTCCAATTGGAGAAACTGGATTTCCCCAGGATTTTAATCGTCATGTGATATTGGGAAGCATCGTGGATAAAGTCTCTGGACTGGTGACCTCTACGTTTGGAATTACAAAAGTAATTCCACGCGAACTGGAAGATATAGTGGGCGAAAATTATACTATCCCTCGTCCCCTATTTAATTTATCAAGTCCGAATGAAGGTGTTGAAATTGGGGTGGTAGAGGAAAGTGAAATTGTTGCTTCATGGCAATCCCTTAACCCAAGAGATTTCGACAGTAATGCAGTAACATTTGAGTGGGTTCTTTTTGATACTGACAGCACAGAACTTGCGACTCTTTCTTCAGATAATGATGGGGTAAGTGCAGAAATCACAATCGATTTTGAAACAGCAGACGGTCTTCTCGCTGATCTTGGAATTGATGAAGGTGAAAGTGTTGAAGTGTTGTGGAGTGTGCGGGCTTCGGATGGAGAAAATGAAATATTAAAGTCTAATTTTCTTGATGGAACCGGTGCTGGAACTTCAAGAGAGATGGGTGAAAGCTTTTTTGAACCATCATATAATTCATTGATTTTGACGCGTGGAGAACCAACCTCTGGCGAAGAGTTCAGTGATTTGCCACGTTCATTTGATCTTAAGCAAAACTTCCCGAATCCGTTTAACCCAACCACTCAGATCAATTATGCTGTGCCTGAAAATGCACAGGTGAAGATTGAAGTGTATAATGTGATTGGGCGCAGAGTTGCCACCCTGGTAGACCGGGAAATGGCACCGGGCAACTATACGGTGAATTTTGATGCATCATCACTTTCAAGCGGTATGTACTTCTACAGACTGCAGGCAGGAAGCACGCTGCTCACGAAAAAAATGACACTGATTAAATAACAGGTTTAAGGATAGGAGTCATCCTGCACAAGGTGCGGGATCTCCTCTTCCTGATCAGCAATTAAGGGTGCCACGGAAAAAACCGTGTATTATGAAAGACAGGAAGTCGCGGATCATAACCCGCGATGACGATTTAAAGCAGAAGTATTTTTATTGAATACCGACCTGAACCGGGGACGGATACTCCCCGGTTCTCTTCTTTTTATTTTTTTGATCAGCAAAAACAACCAGATGCGAAACCGATTACGTATTGTTACGATCGTTCTTATAGCCGCGGCTCTCTTTTACTCCTGTGATACGTCGTTGGACGGGGACCTGAATGAAAATCAGCCTCCAAAAACCTCTCTCACAGTGGATAATATCCAGGTGGATGAGGAGAGCAGGCTCTCCAGTCGCATCGATATTTCGTGGTGGGGCGATGATCCTGACGGATACATCGTGGGATATGAATACGCGATTTCAGATACATCTGAGGGAAACTGGACATTCACTACTCAAACCGACAGCACCTTTATCCTGCCTATTTCCCCGGGAGAGGAGACGGACGATGTACTGTTTGCGGTTCGTGCCATTGATAATGAAGATTTGAAAGACCCGGTAGGGGCATCCGTTGAGTTTCCGCTGCGAAATACCGACCCGGTAACGGAATTTAATTCCCTTGAACTTCCGCCCGACACCACCTACAGCCTTTTTAGTTTTGGGTGGAGCATTGATGATCCTGACGGATTACAGACGCTTCAGCGAACGGAAATTGCCATCAACGATACCACAAACGGGTGGACGGAAATTCCCATCGAGGCAGATGACCAAGATGAGTTTTTTGTGTCATTTGATATTACTGATGCCTCACAAAGTGAAGCGACCGCACAGGTTTTCCTGGGCCGGAGTTTTCGTGAAACGGATATCACTGTGGACGGATTTATTCCGGATGGTGAGAATACGTTTTACGTTCGAACGGTAGACCTCGCCCAGGCGCAGAGCGAAACCCTTGAATTCGACTGGTACATTAAACGGCAGTCATCAAATATTTTAATTTTAAATGATGATGCAAGCAGTACTTCTATTGAAAATTTGAACTACCATATGTCCCAGTTAGAATCATTGGGTTTTAATTTTGATGTTGTTGATATAAGTGATGGTGTGGGGTTAGAAGGTGGAATTGTTCCTTTAAGTGAATCTTTTTCATCTGTAATAAATCCAACGTTAAATAGAGCTTTGGCTAAGTGGGATCATATTTATCACTTCTCAAATAATTTGAACAGGAATATAAATTATGGCCAAGAGATATTTGAAGTTTTTTTTGAGGATGGGGGCACTTTATTTACCAATGCACTAATCTCCCGAGATGCGAATAGGACAGATGATCCATTATATAATTTTCTTGCAATCTCTGATTTTGTGCCAGTTAATCCGGAAGAGGCAGAAGACGGGTTTATAATTGAAAATGGGGCAGAAGTAACATCAATGCACGATGCTCCTGATCTGATCTATAATGGAGGTTTTAGTAGCCGGATTTGGCCTTTTAACTCTGTTCCTGGCTCGATAGAACTGTATGAAGCTGACCTTTCGAAAAGACTTGTTTTTGGACAAAAAGAGTATTCAGGACCCAGTACAATTGCAGTCTTAAATCCTGAAAGAAATGTTCTATTCTTTGGTATTGATTTGACAGATTTACAGGTCAAGGACAACTCAGGGCAGGATATTTCCCCGCTTCTCGAAGAGCTTCTGATTAACCGGCTTGGGTTTTCACAACAGTAAGGAGCAGACTATGAAAAATGTAATAGCATTTATCT
>NZ_JAWLDW010000165.1:0-4602 GCF_041686455.1 Rhodohalobacter sp. | reverse complement strand
TAATCATGTTGCTTCCCTTCAGCAAGCTAAAATTAACTCGGTCTTAGTTTCGAAAAACAGACGATACCTTTTGTAAACTGATCTTCTACTTTAAAGCCGGCTCTTCTGAAGAGTTCGTTGCTCTCTTCTACCGACCAAAACTGCAAACCTCCCCACTCTGCCGAGTCTTGAAATAACCTCCAGTACCAGGATGCAGCTTTAACAAGATGCATCATAAAAAAAACACCATCGCTCTTTAAAACCCTCCGACATTCATACAGCACCTTCAGTTCGTCAGTCAGTTCGTTCAACGTTCCGCCCATACTCAATCCGTCGAACGTACCGGCAAAAAATGGAAGATTTCGCCCGTCGGCTCTGATCAGAAAGAGATCCAGCTGTTCTGCTTCTGCTTTAATTCTCGCCTCTTCAAGCATCACTTTTGAAAAGTCTACCGCAACATGGTGACTTTTCGGTTCACTCTTTTTCAATGTTCGGGCATAAAGAGCTGTAGAACAACCCACATCCAGATACCATTTATCCGGTTGTGGGTTTATCCAGTCTGCTAATAACTCCTGCTCTTTTTCAATAGGAAATTCTTCACCGGTGAGCAGTGATAGTGATCTTTTTCTCCACAAATCTTCATAGACAGATGCCGTCAGTTTCCAGTGATTTGTGCTCTGTGCCATCGAGTAGCTTTTTTCCTCCGGCAGGAGATCAATAATATTATTTTTTATCGGGTATTCATCGCCTTTTGGAGAGGCAATAGTGCCATTAAACAGTGACGACAACTCAGCTGCCTTGACCGGAATCTCAATTACTTCACGATCGTGTTTTGGAGAGCGAACCTGTAATTTCATATTAAATGGAGCTTTTTCATTGATGAACTATAACTTCCTGACATTCATTCTACGAACGGATCTCAGCAGAGTTACAATCCAACTCCAATAGCAATAATTGCTACTTCTGAATAATTATTGATACCTGAGCTCCTTTCTGCACACCAAGCATCTGCTGTGCATTTCCTTTATTGATTGCAATTTCAAGAGTATCAGAGCTGCCAATATATGCAGCAGGCTCGCCATCGGCTACAGAATTAAACGTTGGTACGATCTCGTCCAGTATAGTATTTCCGGTATAAATCCGAAACTTGGATGTACCAATCGATTCAGAAATCAAGGAAGAAGTGATATTGGTAATCAGGTTACCATACCTGTCGATATGCATCACCCAACCCTGGATGCCATCCTTATCTGAAATCGGAACTGCCCAGCGATAGGTTACCAGCTCCTCAACCGGATCACCAAGTTCACTGAGATTTACACCACTTGCAAGATGAGCCGCTACCGGTGCAAATATATCTCTGCCGTGAAAAGTGTTTGATGGCTCCTTTTTCCAGAAAGTCTGGTTTGTTAAGCGATAAGCTTCGTATTCAAATTCATCACCAATCAGAGAAAAAATTCCGTTATCAGGACCAACATACAACTGATCTTTAATCTTTACCGCAACGGCATCGCGCTCGGTGCCCACACCTGGATCAACCACCACAAGATGAACTGTATCAGGGGGGAACTCCAGAGAGGCATTTCGAACCACCCATGCTCCCGCCATGATATCCTGAGGTGGAATTTGGTGGGAGATATCAACAAAGCGAAGATCGGGATTTATTCCCAGCATCACCGCTTTCATTACACTTACGTAGTGATCCTGCAGGCCAAAGTCTGTTGTAAGTGTAACAATGTTCGACATATTTGCCTATGCATAATTGTTTAGCATCACAGGCATAACGAGCATCAGCATCTCTTCACCTTCACTCTCCTCAACAGGTTTTACAATACCCGCACGGTTTGGTGTTGAGAATTCAAACTTAGCTTCTTCACCATCCACATTCGACAGCACATCAGCCAAATATTTTGCATTGAAACCAATCTCCATGTCATCAAAACTGTAATCACAGGCAATGGTCTCTTTAGCCTCACTGCTCATATCGATATCCTCGGCACGGATTGTCAGTTTATCCGGACTGAGCTGTAATCGAATCTGCCTCGTGGTTGAGCTCGAAAATACAGACACCCGTTTAACGGTAGAGAGCATCTGGTTTTTGTCTACGGTAAGTTCTTTGTCGTTATCGCGAGGAATAACGGACTCATAGTTTGGATACTGCTCGTTGATGAGACGTGTGATAATAATTGTATTTCCACTCTTAAATTGAGCGTGATCATCAGATACCGTCAAATCACAATCTGCACCATCCAAAGCTTTCGAGATAAGATTTAACGCCTTATCAGGCACAATAAATGATACCGGTTGATCTGACTTCAGATTTCTGTTTACAAACCGGACCAGTCGATGTCCGTCGGTAGCTACAAATTTGCTTTCGGTTTCACTGATGTCAAAATAGACACCCATCATAGCCGGGCGCAGATCGTCCGTTGAAACAGCAAACATGGTTTTACCGATTGCGTCCTGAATCAATTCCGTTTCTGTGGTAAGCGTCATTCCCTCATGCATGTTCGGAATCTCAGGAAACTCATCCGCCTCTTCACCCATCAGTTTGTAATTTCCCTTATCTGTTTTGAACTTCACATTGTGGGAGGCATCCACATCAAAAAAGACGGATATATCAGGCAATTGGCGCAGTGTTTCGAGCAAACGCTTAGCCGGAATGGCAACAGCCCCTTCCTCCTCAATGTCCGCATCAATATATTCGATAATGGAAATTTCAAGATCGGTTGCCGTCAGCTTTAACCGGCCCTCTTCAGATTCAAACAGAACGGTTTCTAAAATTGGAAGAGTCGCTTTGCTGGGAACAGCACCAAATACAGCTGCAAGTCCCTGATTTAAATCACTGCTGGATAAATTAAATTTCATAATCAGATGTCAATCTATTTTAAATGACTGAAAAGTCTCTTTTTTCGCAATAAATGCAGGTCAGTTCAAAGCATCTATACTAATAAATCCTGCTTCGTCCTGCAACTGTAAAGTAACGCCTTTAGCAGACAATTTCATTTATTTAGGTGGCCTGCGCTAGATGATTTCTATCTGTAGAGTTGCCTGATATCCGGTATCTTAAGGCATTATGAAAAAACGAATTATTATTGCCGGTCCAACAGCTTCCGGTAAAAGTTCACTGGCCATTGCACTTGCTCTTAAGATGGATGGAGAAATCATCTCTGTCGATTCCCGCCAGTGCTACAAAAAAATTGATATCGGTACCGCAAAGCCAACAGCGGCACAACTTAAACTTGTCCCGCATCATAATATATCAATCCTTGATTTAGATGAGCCGGACTCTGTTGCGGACTTCAGGGAACGCGCACTTAAAACTGCCAATGAGATTGAAGCTCGTGGAAAAACCGTAATCTTTTGTGGCGGAAGCTCCCTGCATTTAAAATCACTAATCCAGCCTCTTGATGACCTTCCGTCCTCGAACGAAAAGAACATCTCACAGCTTAATAAAGAAGCAGAAAATGATGGCCTCGAAGCTCTCCATCAAAAATTGAGTGAAGTCGATCCCGAATACATTAATAAAATGGACGGTATGAATCGCCAGAGAATCATCCGAGCCCTCGATGTTTGGATGCAGACCGGAATGCCGTTCAGCAGTTTTCATTCAAATGAAGAACTGAGCCTGCCTGATCACTATTTTTTCTTTGCCCTTTATCATCCCAGAAAAGTACTTCATCAGCGAATTGAAGAGCGAACAGATCAGATGATCGAGCATGGCATTGTTGAAGAGACAAAGACAATTCTGGAGGCGGGGTACAGTCCTGATCTTCAGGCATTGCAAACAGTGGGGTATAAACAGGCTATTCAATTTTTGAGGGATGAAATATCACACGAACAGATGATCGCTGACATTAAAACAGCTACTCGCAGATATGCTAAAAGACAGATCACCTGGCTGCGCAAATGGGGCTTCGCAGACGTTATAGACAGGCATACAAAAAGCGAACATGAATGCGTTGAGTATATACAACATCGGGTAGCAGCTAAGTCTCAGAAAGGTTAACTTGTACTTTTTCCAAAAACCGCCAAATAGCACTTATGTACAAAGCAATAGTTAACATTACTCTTCGAAAATCAATCCTCGACCCAAAAGGAAAAGCCTCTCATCACGCTCTGCAAAATCTCGGACTCAATGAAGTAAAAGAAGTACGAATTGGAAAATTAATAGAGCTCGATATCGACGCCGGTTCAGAGGATGAAGCAAAAAAAATCGCCGATACCGCCTGCACTCAGCTACTGGCTAATGAAGTCATGGAAGATTACACCATCAACATTCAAAATAATTAACCTCTTCATGTACCGATTTGCGCATTCACAGCCGTTTCTCAATACAGGAGAAAAAACTGAAGAGAGCCCCGGTGCGGATGTACTAGAAAAAACAGAAGAAGAGGAGTCTGTTGATACACCCTGGCGAGTTATATTGTATGATGACGACATCCACACTTTTGATGAGGTTATCAATCAGTTGATTAAAGCGTTAGGATGTACCGTACAACAAGCTGAAGAGTATACCATTAAAGTTCACGAAGAAGGCAAGGCCAACGTTTTTGAAGGCAGTTTTGAAGAGTGTCTCAAAATCAATTCCGTTCTGCAGGAAATTCAATTAATCACAGAAAT
>NZ_JAWLDW010000164.1:1609-4607 GCF_041686455.1 Rhodohalobacter sp. | reverse complement strand
AAATGCGGCAATCAGAATCCAGAGGTTATCAATAATAAATTTTATGTATTGCGGTGATTCCTGGAATTCCGCTAAGGTGGAGTATGACCCATCCTGTGCAACTTCAACAGTTTCAACCGCAATAATAGAGTCACTTACTTCTGTAAGTGGGCTCGCGAGAGTGGGATCAACTATCCCGGAATAGCCGGCCATTAAAAGAAGAGCGCATGAGAAAAGTGTTAGTTTTGTAAGCCTGTTCATAAGGTGTTGCGTAGGTTTAATTATAGGGTTGACTTAAATTCAGCGTACAAAATGCATTTGTCAATTATTTATTTAATAATTAATTAATCAAAACCTTAATTATTTATACAAAATGGAAAAGCGCTTTTACTTTGAGCATATTTCAAAAATCCGATGGAAATAGTGAGGTGCGGGAAATTTTTTTCCGTGAAAACTCCCGGATTTTGAGAGCGAAAGGGGTGTGAGGTGATATTTATCTAAAATAATTAATCAATAGAATTAATTTACCTAAAGACTTTAATTTTTGAGTCTATATTGATTTCGTTAATAAGAAGTTTGGTCGGGAATCGAAGTGAGAGCGGATCCCGACGGTGGTCAATACCCGTTGTCTGTCACTATTACAAACGGTGGTTAATCAATCCGGTTTTCACTCTGCGGGATGGTAATATAATCCCAAGACTAAAATTTCCTGAGGATGGAATTGAACTGAGAGGTATAGTGTCCTCCAAAAAGATTCAAATGCACCAGCAGCGGATAGAGATTGTAGATGGGCACTCGTTCAGAAAACCCGGGTGCGAGTGGGGATTCCGATTCATACCCCTCATAAAAATCCCCGGAAAATCCGCCAAACATTTTTGTGAAAGCGAGGTCCATCTCCGGGTGGCCATAGTAGACAGCCGGATCGATCAGGACGGCTTTGCCATCAGAGTTAAAAAGGTAGTTACCGCCCCAAAGGTCGCCGTGAAGAAGAGAGGGTTTTGCGGAAGGAAAGATCTCATTCAATTTAGCCGACAATCGCTCCCAGTTTTGAAAAATTCCGCTGTTGAGTTTACCGGAATCCACCGCCATTTTGATTTGCGGTTTGATCCGTTCTTCCGTGAAAAAATCGATCCAGTCATCATACCGGCGGTTACTCTGTGGAAGACTCCCGATATAGTTATCAACTTCCAGCCCGAACTGATTGGCCTTGGTTTGGTGCATTTTTGATAGGTTTCGGCCAAATTCATAAGAGTCACCGCTTCGTCCTTCTTCAACAAACTCCATCAGAAGATAGCCGGGCCTATCGTTTCCGGGTTTGCCTGATGAAATGACATTCGGGATACGCAGTGCTGTTCCTGCAGAACCGAGACGTTTTAAGCCGTCGGCTTCTTTTTCGAAAAAATCATCCGGAGCGTTGCTATTCCATTTTAGAAACAGATCACCCCGGTTAGTAGAGATTTTCGCCGCCCGGTTGATGCTTCCTCCGGAGACTGATTGTGATTTTTTGATATCCAGGTTGAGGGTTTCCGAAAGGTGAGTTGAAAGTTCAGCTGGGATCATTGATAGAAGATTTTCATTTCGCGGGATATGTCAGAAATTGTACAACAGGTCATCTCACCCGTTGAATATAAATCAAAACAGGCAGGGTATTTTGTTCTCAGAAAATGCAAAAATTATTAACCATAGCAAGATTGGGATACAATAAAAAACCATAAGAATTCAGAAAAATACCATGTTTTAAACTCCGTGCAGAACCGCCTCAAAACGGCTAATACCTTTGAACTAAGCCCTCTGTTCGGCGGTAATGTGATAGGATCTTATCTTTCCCGGGGTTAAAACCCCAGGCTATGTGTTATTCACACCTACGGTGTTGGATTGCCTGCTGATTTGTAACGCAAATCAAAGTTTTGTTTTTCTTCGAGTTGATTTAATTATTGTGAAATTGAGTGAAGTCCAAAAGGTTTAAAAATGGCGTAGCCATGATTGCACCAATAGCCCACCATTTCAATGGTGGGAGTAGATCAATACAGAAGTTCGGAAAGCCCTGTAAGGGCGACCCATCTGTGTCGTCCTCCGGCGGCCCGAAGCATCGGGCAACGCCGCAAGGAGAGGAGCTATCTTTACGCAATAGTGTGCTAAAAACCTGAATAGTGCTCCTTGTAAAGTATTTTAGAGATTAAATAAAAGAAAGCCTTGAAAGGGCGAAACATAAAAATCAGATACAAACAATTTAAAAGAACAGAAAAGAATTCAAGGTATTATCTAAATCCTTGAGTCAACTGATCTGTTGAAATATCACCTTTCTCTCAGACCAGTATAATTGACGATCGGATTTCGCCTTAGGTCCAAAACGGCTACTATTTCAATTTGGTTGTTGTTTGTGCGATAATAAATTGCGAAAGGAAATCTTGAAGCAAGCATTCTGTGATGACCGAAAACAATCGGATGAACACCGTAGATTTCAGATAGTTTATCTAAATCTGAGAGGATAGATCTGGCAAAGTAATCACCTGCACCCGGGTCAATGCTGTTGTAGAAATCTCGTCCTTTTTCAATGTCTGTGGCTGCATCATTTAAGACAAGAACCTTTTTCATCAGTTCATTCTATTGGCTGAGTTTTTCTTTCAACTCATCTATCGTTAAATACTCCTCTTTTCCGGAGTTGATTTTAGCCTCGCGAGCTTTTAAAACTTCTGCATGCCAATCCGGTGAGGAGACTTTATCGGGTTTGGAAGAGAGGGATTCCCAAAGCATCTCCATGGTTTCCAGTTGTTCGGAAATACTCAACTGTTCTATGTCTGCCTTTTTAATCATACAGAAATATAGTTTTGGTGAAGGTGGGATTCAAATATGTTAAATAGAACGTTTTAGAATTGGCTTTCTTTCCTTTCTTTAACATGACCGCCTCAAATTGGTTAATAGCTTCGAGCAACTCTCTCTGTTCGGCGGAATATATACTAGCCTTTAATACCCTGGGTTGAAACCCCTGCCTGTCCCGATGTTTTTGATCGGGAGGCTA
>NZ_JAWLDW010000164.1:0-1509 GCF_041686455.1 Rhodohalobacter sp. | reverse complement strand
ATAGCCCACCATTTTAATGGTGGGACTGTTGTGCACAGGTAAAGGAAAGCCCTGTAGGGGCGATCCACTCGTGAATCAAAAAATTAATTTATTTGTAACCTTTTGAGGGAATTGTGCATCAAACAGTTGAACTTTAATAAAAAAATAGGAACGACAAATATTATGAACCAAATTATATTTACGATCATTTTTCTGGCATTCTTAACCGCCGGCTTTCTGGCCTGGTATTTTTCCCATAAATCGCGTGAAAAAGAACGTATGTTGTTGATTGAAAAAGGACAGGACGTACCTGAACAAAAAAATGGCTGGAGTTTCTCATTCCGCTTTCCGTGGCTAAAACTGGGTGTTTTAATCACAGCAATTGCAACCGGACTGATTTTTGGAATTCTAATAAGTGAAATTACTGATATTCGGGCGGAATTTGAGCCAATCATGATGTTACTGTTTGGCGGAATCGGGATGATTATTGCACATTATGTAGGCAAAAAGGATAACGGATAACTGATTAATGCCGGATCGTTACATAGAACGAGTTTTAAATGGTGACAAAGAGGCCTTTCGATTTATCATCAGGGAGTATAAGGAGGATGCTTATAACCTGGCGATATCGATCGTGAAGGAGGAGTATGCGGCAAAAGAGGTTGTACAAAAATCTTTTATCAATGCATATGAGGGGCTGGCTGAGTTTAGAAAAGAAGCAGCATTTAAAACGTGGTTTCATCGAATAGTTGTTAACGAATCTTATCAGCTGTTGCGCAGCCGAAAACCGAATAGAAATCAACCGTTTAACGAAGAACAGCATATTGATAGTTCAAAGAACTCGGTACACCGGGATATAGACGAGCAACACAAAAGGCACTGTATTCAAATCGTTTTAAAAGCGATGAAGCCTGATGAAAGCCTCGCTCTGAGGTTATTTTATCTGTATGAGTACAGCATCAAAGAAGTTTGCGAAATAACCGGCTGGAGCAATTCAAATACAAAGGTAATTCTGCACAGAGCAAGGAACAGTATGAGAGAAAAACTATCCAAGAATTTCAACTTGAAACCGGAAGAGGTGTAGTGATGACGAAAGAGGATAAACTGTTTAAAGAGTTGTTATCACATGGAGAGGCTGAGCTACCCTACTCCGATATTGAAGATGACGTGATGATGAATATTGAACGCCTTGAGCTGGAAAAAAAGGCTATTCAGGAAGGCTATCGAAGAGGTGTGGCGTTCTCCTGGTTCTTTTTTATCGTGGGTATAGTCAGCGGCATTGTTCTGATAAGCTTATTTCCGCAGATGGAATTTCAGGTTTCATCAAAATACACAGATACAATTTTATTGGTTTTTCAGGTCGGGTTTATTCTATTTGTGCTGACACATTTCGAAAAGCTTATGAGTATGACCCGGAAGAACATCGTGAAATTTTAGTATTGGATTGAAGGAAAGTTTGATGCTCTGAGCTACAACCTGTGCAACGGGGCGCCTATCTCTTTGATTTTTATGTTAAGTATTGATGCTCGT
>NZ_JAWLDW010000043.1:0-20477 GCF_041686455.1 Rhodohalobacter sp. | reverse complement strand
ACGCATTGTCCAGGCACTTGCCAGGCTTACCGTATCAGGTGAAGCCTGTTCTTTCAATAAGTTGAGTGCCTGACCTGATAATTTATGTGCGGTTTCATGCTCGGCCAGTGAACGGTAAACTCGAGCTAAAACCATATACATCTCAGCCTGCACCAGTGGCGCTTCATCCAGTGTCTCAATCCTGTCCCTCCCCTGAGCCAAGAGGCTGCCTACAGTAAGCTCTTTCCCTGAGCTGGAATAAGGATCGGATTGTTCAAAAAGACCTACCACAAATTCACTGACCCGCGCAGTTTTGGAGGCTTCCAGCTCCGCAAGATCGCGCTGTATCTTTGCTATATCACGCTCCTTACTAATTTCGGTCGTATGATAGTATAATCCGGAGAGTACCGTAATAAGAAGCACTGCGGCAAATGATGAAATCTTTTTATTACGCTGAATAAATTTTCGCGACCTGTAAATGATCCCCGCCGGTCGGGCCGATACTGGTAAATTGTCTTGATAGCGTTTCAGATCATCAGCCAGCGCCTCAGCTGAACGGTAACGGCGCTCTGGCGACTTTTCTAGAGCTTTCAGTACGATGTTATCTAAATCACCCTGAAGCTGTTTATATAGATCTTTAGATTTTCGAACTACTGAGCTTGGTTTCGATACCGGATCAACACATATTTTTCGTTCAAATTCACCGTAGGTAGTTTTTTCTGTAATACTGTAAGGCAACGAACCGACTAGCAGTTCATAAAGCAGAACTCCCAAAGAGTAGACATCAGTAAGTGTGTTTACCGGTCTGTTTTGAATCTGTTCAGGCGCGGCATACTTCATTGAGAAATATTGCTGCCCCGTTTGTGTTAACTCAGGCAGATCCCCTTCTTGATCGAGAAGCTTTGCAATACCAAAATCAAGAAGTTTACATTCGCCTTCGGGATTAATAAGAATATTTGAAGGCTTTAAATCTCGGTGTATGATGAGGTTTTGATGGGCATACTGTACGGCTTTGCAAACAGAGATAAACAATTCAACTCTTTGCCTGACTGATAAGTTATTTTCATCCGAATAGGTGGTAATGGGTTGTCCATCTACATATTCCATCACCAGGAACGGAACACCGTGTTCGTCGGTGCTTGCGTCGTAAAGACGTGCAATAGAAGGGTGATCCAGTGATGCCTGAATCTTCTTTTCACGGTTGAATCTTTTTTTAACCTCCCTGTTGTTCAGTTCAGTACGGACAAATTTTATAGCTGTCTTGCGTTCAAACAGTCCGTCAGACCGCTCGGCAAGGTAAACATTACCCATTCCACCCCTGCCGATTTGTTTAAGCAATTTATATCTACCAACATTACGGGGCACGAAATCATCTTCTGTTTCCGGAGCTGACTCAGCTACCAGATCTTTGAACAGACTGTTCAGATATTTATCCCGGCCCTCTTCGAGGAAATGTTTAGAGTTTTCTGCAAGTTCAAGAAGGTGTTTAAGATCCTCATAAAGCTGCGGGTTCTCTTCACGTAGGGTTTCTAACCGTTTCTTCTTGTCACACTCACTTAGATCAAAGAGTGCATCAAATTCAGCTTCTGTATTTTCCCACTTTTTTTTATCCATACCCCCTTATTTGTCAATGAATAATGCCATAATTAACCCCTAACCGATAAAGGTCAATCGCAGTAATAAGTGTTGAAATGATTTAAAAATCATCATCGAAATAACGCGGTTATATGATAAATAGCATCATTAAACCATATACCCGCAGTTATTCCATTTTGATGAAACCTGAATTTACACTTCAAACTCAATTCCCTGGGCAAGAGGCAGTTCATCACCCCAATTGATGGTATTGGTTTGTCGGCGCATGTAAGCTTTCCATGCATCTGATCCGGATTCGCGCCCGCCGCCGGTCTCTTTTTCACCACCAAACGCTCCGCCAATTTCAGCACCGCTCGTTCCGATGTTAATGTTCGCAATTCCGCAGTCTGATCCTGCGTGGCTCAGGAATCGCTCCATTTCGCGCATATTCAGCGTAAACATCGATGAACTGAGTCCCTGAACAACACCATTGTGCAGTTCGAGTGCCTCATCCAATTCACTGTACTTGATCAGGTAAAGTATGGGAGCAAACGTTTCATCCTGTACAATTTCGTAGTGGTTTTCTACTTCACAGATAGCCGGTTTCACGTAGTGGCCTTCCATATTTTCCAGAGTATCGCCTCCACAAGCAACAGATCCCCCCTCTTTCTCTACTTTTTTCAAGGCTGACTGCATGGCATCAACGGCATCCTGATCGATGAGCGGGCCAACCAATGTATCTGAATCAAGCGGATTGCCAATTTTAATACTCTTGTAAATATTTACCAGACGATCTTTCAACTCATCATAAACATCTTCATGGATAATCAACCGACGGGTACTGGTGCAGCGTTGCCCTGCCGTTCCAACGGCGCCGAATACAATCGCTCGAATTGCCATTTCCAGATCAGCTTCTTTACTTATGATGATGGCGTTATTTCCGCCCAGCTCCAGAATTGTTTTACCCAAACGCGCAGCGACAGTTTTTCCAACCTGCTTACCCATTGGGATGGATCCGGTAGCAGAAATCAAAGGAATACGTCCGTCGTTTGTCATCCATTCACCGACCTCACGTCCGCCGGTAATCATCCCGAAGACTCCTTCCGGAACATCATTCTCTTTTAAGACTTTTCCGATAATATTCTGAACGGCAACAGAACATAGAGGTGTTTTCTCCGACCCTTTCCAGATTACGGTATCGCCGCAGATAGCGGCAATCATTGCGTTCCAGCTATAAACGGCGACAGGAAAGTTAAACGCAGAAATAATTCCTACAGGGCCAAGCGGATGCCACTGCTCATACATTCTATGCTCCGGGCGCTCAGAATGCATCGTTTTCCCGTAGAGCATTCGGGATTGACCAACGGCGAAGTCGCAAATGTCGATCATCTCCTGAACTTCGCCCAATCCTTCCTGGTAAATCTTACCCATCTCATAGGCAACAAGTTTACCAAGCGGCTCCTTATACTCTCGAAGTTTCTGCCCGATCTGGCGAACAATCTCACCTCTCTGCGGAGCAGGCATCATGCGCCACTCTTTAAATGCTTCCTGCGATGCTTTTACAACCTGCTCATAATCCTCTTTAGCTGTTTCGTAAACGGACCCAATTTCTGACCCGTCAGAGGGAGTGTGGCTTGTAAGCAGATTGGCAGACGTGTTTTCTATATAATTTTGACCGGTAGACGTTCCGGCATTCTTCTCTTTAATACCGAGTGTGCTTAAAAAATCTTTCATACTATATCTTTGTCTTAATTAGTAGTTTCTTGGAATATAGAGTCTTGATCTACGAAACCCAATTCAAGCTAAGGAGTTAAATAAAAATTTATGACTTTTTCATCCCCATCAAATCGTCAGCTTACTGAATGGAGAAAACTGCTTCAGGGAAAATACCGCAAGCTTGAAAACAAGTTTATTGCCGAAGGTCTGCGCTGTGTTGAGCAGATCATCAATCAAAAACGTATTAAAGTAGAAGCGTTAGTGGTTGAAGAAGGTTTTAACCTGGACGAAACATTCAAAAATTCAGGTCTGACTCTCTACGAATTGAACACCGAAGAATTTAACTCTTTATCCGATACGGATACACCTCAGGGAGTTATCGCTATCTGCCACACACCGAAGGAATCAACTTCAGATATATTATCTCAAAAAGATGGCCTCTTGGTTGCCTTTGATGCTGTTCAGGATCCCGGCAATCTGGGCACGATGATCCGTACCGCTTCATGGTTCAATGTTTCAGGTTTGCTGATCGGGCACGGAACCGTTGATCCGTTTCATCCAAAAGTAGTACGAAGTACCGCAGGTGCAACCGGCGCACTTCCCTATATAAAAACAGACCTTTCCGGTACACTAAAAAATTTTGAAGCTATCGGCTGGAGTGTTTCCGCATTGGATGGCGGAACAGAATCTGTTTCTTTAAAAAAGGCCCAAACTCCGATACACAATATCCTGATTATTGGAAATGAAGGGAATGGAATAAACCCTGAACTTATGTCAGGAAGAAAGAGAATCAGGATTGACGGAAATCCTGAAAATGTTGAAAGTTTGAATGCAGCTGTCGCACTGAGTATCGCACTATATCAATTCTCTTCGATAGCTTAATTTATAACTCTGCGTTTGAATTTTCATCTACTCTCCGAAAATTTGTGACTTCACAGCATAAATCTGTGAAAAGGCATGTAAACAACATATTTGCTCTAACTTTCCTATCAATCGGATTAAAGCTTACTCACATTAAATCACTATTAACTTTCCGGACTTTATTGATTCTAAGGCACTGTTTAACTATAGTTAAATAAGTAATCTACAGAACAGCCCCATTAACCTGACCCGCTTCGTCTATGCCACGAGCCAAAAAAGCGAAGAAGATCTTTGTACTAGACACTTCAGTTCTCCTCTACGACTCCGACGCTGTCAGAAATTTTGAAAAACACGACATCGCTATCCCCATTACCGTGCTTGAGGAGCTTGACTCTTTTAAAAAAGGGAACTCCGTAACCAACCTTCACGCCCGGGAATTTATTCGATATCTGGATAAAATTTCCGATGCCAATATGATCGAAAAGTGGATTCCGCTGAATGGAAAAACGCACGGAAAAATACGCGTCGTCAGTGATGAAGGATTGGATGATGTAGCGTCCAGGCTTTTCGGTTCGGTGAAAAATGATCACCGGATTCTAAATACCGCTCTTCATTTAAGAGAAAAGGAGACCGCTAAAAAGGTGGTTCTTGTATCCAAAGATATCAATCTGAGATTGAAAGCTCGTGCATTGAAACTGGATGCCGAAGATTATGAGACCATCCGAATAAAGGATATCGACCATCTTTACAAAGGCAAAACGGAACTGGAGTTTGAAGATAATGCACCGATTAATGATCTCTACAAGAAGGGCCACATCAAACACAACAAATTGGAAAAGAGTGAACCGATCAGTAATCACTACTACATCCTGAAGAATCACTCAAGTTCTGCTTTGGGACATTATAACGCCAAAAATGAAAATGTAGAGCTGATCAAACCAATGTGCGCCTATGGGATTTCACCGAAAAATGCCGAGCAGACGTTTGCCCTTCACGCCATCATGGATCCTGAGATACAGCTCGTTACCATCACCGGTGCAGCCGGAACCGGGAAAACGCTTCTGGCCTTGGCCGGTGCGCTTGAGCAGCGAAGAGAATATCGACAAATCTATCTCGCACGACCTATTGTTCCGCTGAGCAATCGTGATATCGGATACCTTCCCGGGGATGTGAAGTCAAAAATTGATCCCTATATGCAGCCATTATGGGATAACCTGAGTATCATCAAAAATCAGTATAAGGAGAGCAGCTCTTCCTATAAGAAAATTGATGAGCTGATTCAGACTGAGAAACTTTCGATCGAACCTTTGGCCTACATTCGAGGCCGTTCTCTGAATAATGTGATCTTTATTATTGATGAGGCGCAGAACCTGACCCCGCATGAGATCAAAACGATTATTACACGTGCCGGAGAAAACACGAAAATCATCTTTACAGGAGATATTTTCCAGATCGACACGCCGTACCTCGATACCCAGACAAATGGACTCTCTTACATGATTGACAGGATTCACAACAACAAAATATACGCACATATCAACCTGGAAAAAGGTGAACGCTCCACACTGGCCAACCTGGCAAGTAAGTATTTGTAGATTTGAGATATGAGTCTTGAGTAAAGTTTTTCAGAATGTTTCCTCACGACTCTCATCTCAAGACTCATGACTAGTGATCGCTTTTGCAGCAAGCCAGCCGTTTGTCCATGCGGCTTGAAAGTTGAATCCGCCGGTTACGCCGTCGATATCCAGAACTTCCCCTACAAAATAAAGATTGGGCACAATTTTACTCTCCAGTGTATCCGGATCTACCTCATCCAGAGGAATTCCACCGCAGGTAACAAACTCCTCTTTGTAGGTGGTTTTTCCCTGAATATTATAGCGGCTTCGAAACAGTGTTTGAGTCAGATCATGAATCTCTTTGTTTGAAAGGTCAGCCCATCGCTTATCTGTTTTGATACCCGACAGTTCCAGAAATCGATCCCACAATCTGTTTGGAAATGGAAAGAGGTCCTGTTTCGAAACTGTTTTTCGTGCATTGAATTCCCGCAATTTTATCAATTTGTCGCGGACCTCTTGTTCATTATCCGGATGAACCCAGTTCACCAAAGCATGAAACCGATACTCCAGATCATGCAGATCCCGCGCTGCCCAGGCAGAAATTTTCAGCACAGCCGGTCCGCTTAGTCCCCAATGTGTTATCAGAACAGGCCCGGACTCCTGAAATGGCAACTCCTCAATTTTTACGTGTGCATTTTCTACAGAAATTCCGGCCAGATCAGACAATACTTTCTCTCGAAAATTGAACGTAAATAGTGACGGGACAGGTGAATGAACCGAATGCCCCAGTGTTTTGAGCCACCCATACGCTTTTTCGCGAATAAAGCCACCTGTGGCAACAACCACGGCATCGAACTTTTCAGGGCTCTCTTTTTTGATTGACAACATAAACCCGCCATCCGCCTCAGGCACAACAGCGTCAACTTTTGTTTTTGTGCGAATATTCACCCCGTATTTTCGGGCTTCACTCATCAGGCAGTCGATAATCGTTTGCGAATCATCCGTTACCGGAAACATCCGGCCGTCCTCTTCAGCTTTTAATTTTACTCCCCTGGTTTCAAACCACTCTACTGTATCTTTTGAATCGAACTGTTCAAAACTCCAGCGAAGTACTTTTTCTCCTCTCGGATAGTGTTTTGAAAGTATTTCGGGATCAAAGCAGTGATGCGTGACGTTGCATCGTCCGCCACCTGAAACCCGCACCTTGGAGAGTACTTCTCTTGATTTTTCAAAAATAGTGATGGCTAATTGGGGATTCAGCCTTGCTGCATTAACCGCTGTAAAAAACCCGGCCGCACCTCCACCGATGATTGCAATTTTTTGTGGCTCTTTCTTTTCCATGAGCCAAAAATACAAAAAGATTTATTCGGGTTGAGAATAGATTAAATAAAAAAACCTCTTCCCATTTAGCGTGAAAAGAGGTTTTTGTTCTTAAAGACAGAGTCTATTCATTTGATGAATCCGACTGTTCGAACACTCTGATCTGTTCTTCAACAGGATCCCCTGACCTGTTTCTAAACTGAATCTTCATTTGTCGTTCGATCAAATCACTTTCAAGTATTTCGTATTCATCAACCAGCTCTGCCAGCTCCTGGTCGGTCAACTCACCGCTATCAATGGTGCCATCTGCTTCCACTTGCAGATACATTTTATCTACCAGTGATCGCACTTCGCCGGTCTCTCTGATTGTTACTTCTACCTCTCCCTCTTCTACCCAGATTTTATCATCAGCTGTTACACCAAAGCGTGTTCCTTTCACAGAAGCCACAGCCCGTGTTGTGGTTATCTCAAACTCACGGTTCGGGTTGCTCTCTACATCCAGAAACATTCCACCAAGTAACATGCCTACATGAGTACGTAAATTCAGATTTTTTTCAGGATTCAGCTCACTTCGAATCACCATTTGAGAAGTTGGGCTCACCCTTGCAATAGATTCATCCAGAAACAGAACCATTGCGTATCCGCTATTTCCGGTCGTTAGTGTATCACCGGAAATCAATGCTCTTCCGACCTCTTGCAATGAATCTGCATACGACACATTGGTGACCGTTACAGAAGGCACATACCTTCTTACAAATGCGACCTCATCATCTGTTTCATTCAATACCGGTACTTCATAGCTGCTATCGCCACTGTCTGATAGCATCAGGATAATTCCTGTTATAATCGCACCTATTACTACAAGTGTTATAATTGTTTTTTTCATTTCTGCCACCTTTCGTTAGCTAACTACTTTTAGTTGGTTATTTTCAATTTTCCCTGCCATTTCTCTTAGAATTCTTAGCACTTCCTCTTTGGAATAGGTTTCTCCATCCACCTGAATCTGATCAAGCATCAGACCGTTTTCTATAAACTCATTTGTTCGTTCTTCACCAAAAATATTGACCAGCAGTTCACGAATTTCTCCTTCAATTGGGAAACTTGTAGTAAACTCAAGCCGATCCGAATAGGCTTGGACAAAATTATCCTGAACAGTCTGTTTACTGGATTGCACTTGCCATGCGTATGTTTTCCCCCCTTCAAATAGTCCTGCAAATCGATCCGGTATTTGATAGTTTGGTTCACTTGCTATTACGTCCAAAACTACTCCGGCTTGCTCATCCCGGATATCATTTTCAGAATGTTCACCGGCAAATCTTTCAGAAAACAGTGCATCTACATTTTGTGCTCGATCAGTATCTACAATCACCAATCGGTACGGCCGATTCTGTTCTCCAGTCCAGGAAAACTCCGGAGCCTCGTTTGATACATTAAGCCCCATCAGTTCAGCTACAATCTCACGGTCTGTCTCTATCACAAGTTCACTTTCACTAAGAGCTGTCTCAAATGAAATAGATTCTTGAGTAAGAGTATCCCGATTATCCATTATATCTTGCTCTATTCTTACATTTAGAGTGAAGAGATCATCGGCAATCAGATAACCCCTTCTTAAATTTTGAATGAGTTTCCTTCCATCGGATGTAATCATTAAATCAAATTCGGGCTCACCTCTAATCTCAAGATTTGAAATCTCTGTTATGCTCAAATTTGAGAAGGTAATCTGCCCGCCCGGGTTCAAACTAAAAACACCGGATGAAGATTGCTCTGCAGTGAGAACAGTTCCAAATGCCTCACTATGTACTTCAAGAATTACAAAGTTATTTCTCAGTATACCGCTGGATCTATTTTCGGCAGTAATCTGGAAAAACTGAGTTAGATCATTCTGCTCAATAACTGCACTAAACATTTCGGATAGATCCTCTTGTGAAAAATCAGAATCCATTTTAATATCAAGTTCCATATCGGATGACTGCGCAACTGCAGCAACCGAGAAAACGAGCATTACCAGTATAGAATTAAGTATGTTATTCACCATTTTGGCAAAACAGTTCTGTAAAAAGTTCCTTAGTTTAGAATAGTAGAACCTACGCATTTATGCTTATAGATCTGATTAACAATCGAAGAATTTTGTTAAATCTATCTAACTCGCTACATGCCATTGAGTATTATCTTTCCTGCATTTTTATTTTCACTCATCATTTTATGTGCTTTTTCAACGTTAGCCCAATCAACTATAGCACTGATAACCGGGGTGAGTTTTTCTTTTTCAAATAGATCTTTTGTGCTATTCCAAAATTCCTCTGTTAGCTGTTTTTTATACTCTAACGAGCGGTTTCGCAAAGTAGACCCTCGAATAGTCAGTCTTTTCCTTAATATTGGCACTAGATCCATCTCTTTAACTTCTGCTCCTCCCAGCATTGACAGATAAACAATTCGTCCGTCCATCCCCAGGCTACTAATATTATTTTTCCAATACGGTGAGCCTACAAAATCGATAATCAGATCAATACTGTTTTCACCAAATCTCTCTTTAATCTTTTCAGCAAAATCCTGCTCTTTATAGTTGATATGAAGTGTTGACCCCAATGATCTACATAGATCCAGCTTCTCTTTGCTGCCGGCTGTAACCGCAATTTGAGCGTTTTTTAAATGTTTAGCGAGTTGAATGGCAGCCGTACCGACACCACTTGCACCCGCATGGATCAAAACCGTTTCTCCCTCCTTCAATTCACCCAGCCATATTAATGCCTGATAGGCTGTTAAGAAAACCTCCGGAATTGCTGCAGCTTCTTCAAATGAAATAAAATCATGAATCGAAAGAGCTAGATCTTCGTGGATCGTAGTATACTCGGCATACCCTCCACCTCCAAGGAGGCCAAACACACGGTCTCCTTTCCTGAATTTTTTAACATCTTTTCCAACAGATTCAACAACACCTGACATTTCCAGTCCCAAAATCAGGGTCTCACCTTCAGGCACAGGATATTTCCCTCTCTTTTGGAGCAGATCAACCCGATTTAGTGCCGTGGATTTAACCTTCACAAGCAGTTCATTCTCTTCCGGTTCAGGAGTTGGATAATCTCCGAACTCCATTACCGGCTCATCAGGTTGATTATTGACCAGTAGTGCTTTCATTATCAATTTCCTGTTTTGAGTTAAAAATAAGCTGATGGATGTCTTCCGATACCCTGAAATATAGTATCGGTCCTACAAAAAGAGCTAAGTAGATCAGAGACTTAAGCGTTCCGGATATCCAAAGATTTCCGAAGCCAAAATCACCCAAAGAGGATATGTACAGTGCAACAATTCCCAAAGAAAGTACAATGGTAGTTTTGATTGTAAAAGGAGTCATTTCCATCCGTAATTTTACATACAAATACTTAACCCCGTTGTAGAAAAATATAGCTCCGGCAGATGCAATCGCTGCACCTTCAATGCCGTATTGTGGAATCAACAGGTAGTTTGCGAGTACGGTCACCACAACTAAAATGATATTTGTATAAAAACTAACTCTGTAGTGTTTGGAGTTCAGTAAGATCACACCGTTTGAGCCGTTCCCTATATCGATCAATTTACCAATGCCGATTATAAATACCACCCATTTTCCATCCAGATATAATTCCGGCAAAAACGAGAAGAGCAAATCAACGTTAAGCCATATAATCCCAAAAATTGTTAGCCCGAAAATAAGTTGATTCAGCGATGTCTTTTTATAGATACTGTCTACTTCATTCCACTTCTTCTGCTTGATGAATTCCGAGATCAACGGAGTTGCAATCTTATTAATAGATTTTTGCGGAACAGCTATAACTGAGCCAATATAAAATGCTATAGCATAAATAGCGGTACTGTTGAGGCCTGCCATAGAACCGAGCATCAACACATCCACATTCCACACGAGAACCGTTGTTAATCCACCTAGCAGTGAATAGAGACTATAATTGGCCATCCCTTTCACCAAACGGTTCTTTAAAATCCTGAAGTTGGGTGTAATCATAAACTCTTTTTTACGGATGATCTGCCCCAAAATAATAAGTGGCTGTGATGCATAACTCAGAACAAACAGAGCTACAAACTGTGTGAAATTGATCCATCCAAAGAAATAGAAGCCCAGAAATAGAATAGCAAACAACCGCTGTGAAACTTCATTTACAATTGAGCCTGTGGTAGAGTCACGAAGTGATCTCAAATAGTTATTTAGCACTTCAAAATAGAGTACAAAAAGTGTCAGTGGTAGCAGCCAAAGGTAGTAGTCCACAAAAAGCGGTGATCGCTCAGAGTAAACATTGATTAACAGTTCATCAAAAAGAAAGAAGAGAATCGTAAAGAGTAAAAAACCACCAAACGGAACAGTCAATGCCCAAAAAAGAAGCCCGTGTTCTTTTGGAGATGCATTTTTAAAAAATGGAAAATAGCGCAGAATCAGTTTCTGAAACCCTAAATGCGCAAATTGAGACATAATCAAAGCAGCGGAAACCATCACACGTGTCAGTCCATACTGATCGGGATCAAGGATGTGAGGATAGAGAAAGATGGTCAAAACAAAACCGAGACCGATTCCCACATAGATTATCAGACTATTCCAAACACTCTGTTTTGCTATAATCCCCAACTCTACGCCCCTCCACTATCAGATTTCAAAAATCCGTTCAAGACCCAAATCCTAAATTTCAGGATAAATGAGGCTGCTTTCGCTTTTCCTTTAAAAAGGTATCCGAAACTTAGTATTAAACTCGCGGCAAATTTCACAAGTTCACTTATCAGTTTTACGGCTTTTTTACCGGGCGAATGCAGCAAACGAACTTTTTCACTGTAACCTATACCCATTGACTGATTTCTCAGATAATCATTCGTCAATCTTTTTTGCCCAATTCGGTGATACAAACTCATTTCAGGCCAATAATAAAGCTGAAAGCCGTGCTCTCTGGCCCGGTCAAAAAAAGCTTTCTCTTCGCTGCCCAAAAGCTCTTTCCCGATTCTGCCCAATTCCGTATCAAATCTTCCGATCGCATTAAAAACTTCTTTTTTGATCAACATATTACCACCTCGCGGAAAGTTCGTTTTGGGATAAACTTTCTCGCGATCTCCCAGATCATGCAGGCCAAACATCGGCATCAGTTCAGCCGGAATCCAGTCGGGTTCACCGTCATCAAACGAGACTTTAATTCGTCCTCCGATACACTTTGCATCCATATTTTTTTGCAATTTTTGAAGGGCCGTACTCACAAAATCTTTGGGTAAATGAACATCATCGTCAATGTAGAGTATCGAATTGAATGTTGCTTCATCAATAGCCCTGTTTCTGGCAAACGAGAGTCCCTGGCGTGACTCTTCAACTGCTTTGAAGTTCAGATGTGGATTCTCTTCAGCAAAGCCGGAACATATCTCTGCCGTTTGATCCGAAGAATTATTGTTAATCACCAAGATCTCAAAATCATTGGAATCTGCATTCTGGTCAGACAAATATCGTAGTGTATCACTCAGATATTCTGCCCGGTTGTAGGTACAGATTGCGATCGTTATGGATGTGTGGTTTATCATATGTATTTTGTCCGGCAACAAATATAACGAAATGGTAGCAGAAGAAAATTGAACTCAGAAAATCATTCCAAACCCCTGGTTTCAGCAGTTATCCCAACGCACAATCGTGCTGAAATCCTGGAACGCGCTATTCAATCCGTTCTGGATCAAACATGGGAAAATATAGAAATTGTTATTGTAGATGATGCATCCGAAGACGAAACACCACAATTGCTGGAGTCCCTTTCTGATAAACATAAGAATTTGAAAGTAATTCAGAATAGTACCTCTAAGGGTGCGTCAGCCAGCCGAAACATCGCTATTAAAAATGCAGAAGGTGAATATATTGCCGGATTGGATGACGACGATATTTGGAGGCCCAATCGTATTGAACTTTTGATGGAAGAGTTTCAAGAAGGCTACTCAGCCGTTACCTCTAACGACAGAATGGACTTTGGGGAAAAGGAGATTGTCTGGAAGAAAAAACCCATTATCACGCTTCATGACCTTCTTTTTTATAACCAAGTGGGGAATCAGGTTTTAACAAAGAAAGAGTATCTGCAAAAAATTGGCGGGTATGATGAATCACTCCAATCGGCTCAGGACTATGATTTATGGATTCGGCTGGCCCATGATTTTGGCCCGATCAAGACAGCACCTCATACCCTGCAGGTTGTCAATATGAACGAAGACCGGGAAAGCATCACAACGTCCGACAGTAAAACAGATGGGTACATAGCTTGTTTTCAAAAACATCGGGATAAGATGAATTCTGAGCAGATCAAGTATCAAAAATACCGTATTAAAATCACCGAAGGTAAACATACAGGGTGGCTTGAACTCTTTAAAGCAACACCGCGTCACCTTTTAATAAAAGAGATTACAAGAAAACTTTTTCTCTAAAAGATCTCTATGCTGTTTGAACTAACTATAAAAACAATTTTTATAAGATAGGTTGTATCTCCTTCTTTAGAGAATCACCAACCTCATCATACGTTTTTTCCAGTTCAAAGCGGTCTTGAAGACGAAGCCAGAATTCCGGTGAGGTATTCAATGCCAATCCGAATCGTATAGCTGTATCTCCTGTAATGGCACGTTTTCCATTTACTATTTGATTCACTCTGTTGGCAGGCACTTTAATAATACGTGCAAATTCTCTTTGAGAAATATTCATTGGATCTAAAAACTCCTCCTTCAACATTTCTCCGGGGTGTACAGGTTTTAACTTTTCCATATATAGTTAGTTAATGATAGTCTACAATTTCAACGTCAAACGCATCCCCTTCTTGCCATTTAAAACAAATCCTCCATTGCTGGTTAATTCGAATACTATGCTGCCCATCCCGATCACCCTTAAGCTTTTCGAGTCGATTCCCCGGCGGTGATTGCAGTTCTTTGAGCTCAGTCATCAGATCAATTTGCAACAGTTTCCGATATGCTCTTTGCTGAATCTCTTCAGGAAACTTCTTTGAATAATTACGATGGTAGATCTTTTCAGTCTCTTTATCTGCAAAAGATTTAATCATTGGCACTGCGTTACGTTACACGTAACAAAATATCCTTTTAAATTTTATTACCAAATAAAAATATGATTTAATTTACAAATTCAACTTTTTACCTAGCTCAAAGTCAAAACTATCCGGTTGATAGGCTATAAACCCGTTTCCAGGAAAATTGGTCAGTTCACCAAAGTATATACGGTTAATAACCGAGTAGAGATCGACTCTGATGAAGTTAAACTCTGAAGCAAGTTTTTCAGCAACTTCTATCATTTCATCCAAATTCTGAGGTTTTGTAATCTTTTCCTCTGAATTTGGATTGAGGCATTTGGCATCAATCAGTTGGAAATCGCGGTTATATAAGTTTCTTCGCTGGTTTTTAAATCGCCCGATATCAATCTGGATCATCTCAACCTGTCCGTGAAAACAGAAAAATTTATAGTCTTCAGGAATTTCATTTTCACTGCTAGTAAGTAATTCTTCAACCACAATTTTTCGAGGTACATCCTCATATACCCATTCTCTCCCAAATTTTGCATAGTCGAAATTGAGCCAACTCTGAGTCAGCTTCTTTATCTGTTCAAATTCCGCAGATGATTTATCAAAAATCAGCTTAACCATTCCACAGCCGTGATTAGCTTTAAGTACAAAATTGTTGGGCAGGGATTTCCAATCGGTTAAACTCAGTTCATCCGTTTCAAGCAGCAAGGGAGTCAAATATTTTTCTCCTGCTTTCTCCCCAACATAATCTCTCACAAGTATTCTATCGGCAGCTTTTTGCCTATATGGATTCCGATTGTTTAATTTTAAATACTGAATCTTTTCTGTGAATGCTGAAGGCTGATTCAGATTGAGTGGCCTTCCAACATCAAGCCAATATCTGATTTTTGCATACTGCCTGTCTGTAAGGATTTTGTGGAAACCGCCCCAAAAGACTTTCCTAACAAAAAACCGCGCAATATTGCCCGTTACTGACGAGATGATTGATCACCTTTCTCTTTTCGATACCGGACGATTCCAATTCCCAAAATTAAGAACAGCATCAATGTACCTGCACGCGCCAGCCATTTGCCCGTTTCATACCAAACCGGTTCCATTTTCATCTTTAAGGTGTGATCACCGGCCGGTATCTCAAATCCCCTTAATACGTAGTTGGTTCGAATCACGTCGATCTCTTCCCTATTCAGGGTTGATACCCAGCCTTTGGGATACCAGATTTCACTCAAGACCAGAAAACCGGGTTGGTCCGCACTAATCTGAAGCTCAATTTCATTTGCATTGTACCTTACAAGTGACACTGTTTTGTCGCCTTCCGTAGAAATATCATCGATCTCTTCAATCACAAACGCTACATCTGCGGGATTAAAATCCTGCGAAATACGTTCTAATATTTCGGTTTGATTTTCAACTGTTTCAACACGATCTACAAACCAAGCTTTCGGGAGTACATTTTTGTTTTCCATTACCACTCCATCCCGGCCCTGATAAACTTCCTCAAAACCTGGAATATTAAATGCTCCCTGTGCAGATAGATATTTCACGTTCAGCATATTCAAGACTCCTGTATTGACTCCAAAAGGTCCGGAGAAAATCGCTTCATCAATCAGGTCCTGATAATACCCCAATTTTGCACCGGAATAGCCTCCAACTGATGGATAAAAATAAGCAGGGGTTGCGTTGTTAAATGGATTATCAAGCATAGGTAAAACCCTGTATTCCCAAGTATCGTCTGTTTTGACGTTCTCCATTAAAAACTGATCTAAAGGACGCTCGGTCCTCTCCAGAACCTGTTCCCTATCCACACTTTGACTTACCAAAGATCGCTCACTCATGTACCGCTGATCGACTCTTATAAAATCAAAAGCAAGCAGAACACAAAACAACATTCCGCCAATAGAAATAGATATCTTTTGCAATCCTACAGCAAATAATATTCCAACTCCGGCAAAAAATAAAACTGCAAATCGAAGAGTATCGGCTCTCGCAAGTTCCTCACGCTGTGGAATCATCTCATTTTGCAAATACCGGTCTACAGCCTGCGAAACCCGGGGATCATCGACAGGTACTTCATTTTGTGAGGCTATCTGTTCAGCAACATTCTCTCTTTCACCCGGTTTTTCGAATGATAAGAACTGGAATCCGATCAGAATTATGACAATAGCCAATCCAGACGCGATAAATACCGGTTTTTTCCACTGAATTGAATTCTTCTTCTCTTTAAACTGATCCAAAATCCAATCCATCCCAAAAACCGCGGGCACCGAAAAACAGAAAACAGAGATCATCAACCACATTTCCGGTACTCTGAATTTATCGAACAGTGGAAAATAGGCGAACATCGTATTGTTGAGCGCACCAAAGTTTTCACCCAGTGAAAACAGCAGTGTGGCAATACCGGGACCAAGAAATATCCACTTTAATTTATGTGTAGATTTGAGTACTCCCAGGGTCAAAAATAGAAATGAGAGTGCCCCAAAATAGTGCGGACCGCTCGTAAATGTCTTGGGACCCCAATAAAGCTCAGAACCTCCATAGGCCCCCGGAATAATGAGTGTCAGCAATTCACCCCAGCCTTGCGACCATGCAAACGCATAATCTCTTGCGAGACCATCGTTACCGGCAAGTTCTGATCCTCCTCGCATGCTAAATGTGGAATACTCAAGCGTGCTCCAATACAGTTGAATAGTAACCAAAACTGCGATAACAGCAGCGGCAACCAACCAACCTGTCTGAATGGCAAACGGCTTAATTTTACGTTCACGAATCGCTTTGGCAAGATCGTAAAGAAAGAGTGTGCCTAGTGGAAAGAGGAAGAAATAGGTAACCTGTGGATGATATGCACGAAGATGAAGAGTCAGTGCCCAGGCAAACAGAAACATGGCAAGCCAGGGATTCACTTTCGATCTCGTCAAAAGAATATATCCGTTGTAAAGCCAGGGAATGTAAATATACGCCAGAAACTTAGCGTTATGACCGGCTCCAATAATAATGGGAATGTAGGTTGAAAAACCAATTATAATTGCGCCAAATACAGCTGATAGCGGTTTGGCACCCATCAGTATAAACATCAGATAGGCCCCTCCCAACAGAATCCACATCTCTGCGGCGGGATAGATAAACTGCAGAAATTTTAGAAGTGTTTTATCCAGATTAATGATTTGAGGCGGATGAGAAATAGTAGTAGCCGGCATTCCGGAGAACATATTGGTCGCCCAGTGAGCCGGTTCATCATACTGCTCTTGATATTCTATCAGGGATTCAGCACCTGCTCTCCACTGGATCATATCGTTACCCATATACTGCTGCCCGCCTAAAACAGATGCATAGAAAAGTATCACGGGCAGAATAAATAGAAAGGCTAAACAGAATAGGTGTTTTTTCCGCTTGGAAAGCGACTCCCAAAAGTCAGATTTTTGAACCTTTTTTGTATCTTTGCCTTTACTTTTTTTGGAAGCCATCTATGAAATTAGGTTAGAGTTGGAAAGTGACTCACTTCAACAATATGACTACTCAATAACTCGTGGAACTCTAAAGTAGTCAGAGTCAGCATCAGGTGCATTTTTCAAAGCGTCATCATGGCTTAGCGGCTCTTTAGCTTCATCTTTTCTAAACTCCGTAGAAATCACTTCAGTTACGTGCTCAAGTGGTTCAACATCGGATGTGTCAAGCTCATTAAGTGTCTCAACATAGCCGAGAATATTATTCATATCCTTTTGCAGACTTTCAGCTTCATTGTCATCTAATTGCAAGCGGGCAAGATTGGCCACGTAGTACACATCATCTTTTGTAACTGACATAAACTGTTCTTCCTTTAATACAAGTAATTACTTTTTTCGATTGATAAAGGTAAGAAATCCTGATCAAAAGCTTAAGCACTTAAGCGGTATTTCTACCACAAATAGTTTTTGAGCTTTATTATTTCCCAGCTTTTTATTTGCTTGAGAGAAATGTGACCAAAAAACCCACTCTATGTTAATTGGCATTTGCTCAGATACTCACGACCACGTTGAACACATTAATAAAGCCGTAGCGAAGTTTAAAGAACATAATGTAAGCAGAGTTATACATGCCGGAGATTACTGCAGTCCTTTTACCATTCCACTCTTTAACGGTTTAAAACTGGACGGTATATTTGGTAATAATGACGGTGATAAATTTCTATTGATGAAAAAGTTTGATGAGATCGGTGCAACGCTTCACGGTGATTTTTACTCATTTGAGGAAGAAAAACTGAAGTTTGCCGTCTACCACGGAACCTATCCAGAGATAACGGAAAGCCTCGAAAATTGCGAGAAATATGATGTGGTTATCTCGGGGCATACTCACCAGGCAAAAGTTGGGGCAGCCGGGGATACGATTACAATCAACCCGGGTAGCGTAAACGGTTTTGATCAGGATCCATTGATTGCCCTGTTTGATACGGATACCAAACAGGTAAGGTTTATTGAGCTAACCGATTAAAAACAGAAAAGGCCGTATTAAAATCACACGGCCTTTTATATGGCAGTTACTTATCAAAAAAAGAGAGAATTAATCCCTTAAAAGCTTACAGATCGCTTCTGTATAACTTTCTGTATTTCCTTCTCCACCAATATCCTGTGTACACTCGTTTTTATGCTCTTGAAGTACAGTATAGATAGCCGATCTGATTTTTTCAGCCAGTCTGTCCTCCCCTAAATACTCCAGCATCATAAGTGCTGAAAACAGAAGTGCGGTTGGGTTCGCGAGTCCTTTTCCGGAAATATCCGGTGCAGAACCGTGAACTGCTTCAAACATCGCTGCATCATCACCAATGTTGGCAGCCCCTGTTACACCGAGTCCGCCTACCAAACCTGAAGCCAGATCCGATAGTATGTCGCCAAAGAGGTTTGTAGTCACAATCACATCAAACTGTTGAGGACGCATAACCATCTGCATTGCCATATTATCCACAATCAGATCTTCAAACTCTATTTCCGGATAGTTTTGTGCAATCTCTTTACCGATTTCCAGGAAAAGTCCGGTCGTCAGTTTCAGAATGTTTGCTTTGTGTACCAGCGTAATTTTTTTCCGTCCACGCTTCTTGGCATATTCAAAAGCAGCCGTAATAATTTTTTCACTCGCATCGCGTGTTACTACAGCAATACTTTCAGCATGTGTTTCCTCCTTATCCACCCAATGTTCTTTTCCGATGTAAAGACCCTGAGTATTTTCTCTGAAAAGAACCAAATCTACACCTTGGTAAGCACTGTCAATATTAGGGAGTGACCTCGCCGGACGAATGTTGCTATACAAATTAAATTGTTGCCGAAGAGCCACATTGATCGATCTAAAACCTGCCCCAACCGGTGTTGTCAGCGGACCTTTTAAGGCAATTCGATGCTCTTTAACAGCCGCAATTGTCTCTTCCGGAAGTGGAGTTCCCAATTCATCATTTGCTCCTTCTCCTGCTTTACACTCAATCCAATTGATTTTTGCGCCGGCCGTATCTAAAATTTTTGTTACCGATTTCGTAATCTCTTTCCCAATCCCGTCACCCGGAATCAATACAACATTATGCATAGGTTAGTCAGTTATTTTGATCAATTTTATTTCGTTCCAAGATATGGATTTTAAGACTTAGATTTGAATGAAATCGCTTTTAACTCACTCGCGCAAAGGGTTTCAGGCTCAAGTCATCAAAATCTCCGAGTCTTGCTTTCAACGCTCCGGTTACGGCAATCATCGCTGCATTATCCGTACAATATTGAAGAGCGGGAATCATTAAATCCAAATCTTGATCATCAGCAAATTGAGACATTTTTTTTCTTAACATGGAGTTTGCAGAAACTCCGCCTGCCAGCATCACATGTTTCACTTTTTTCTTTTTTACGGCTCGCTTCAGCTTCGCTACTAACACATCTGTTATAGCTGCTGAAACACTGGCACAAATATCATTCAGATGATTTTGCACAAAATCATCTCCTTTCTCCTGCGTGTAGTAAAGGACACTGGTTTTCAATCCGGAGAAGCTAAAATCCAACCCTTTGTTAATCATCGATCGCGGAAAATCATGAAATTGAGGGTCTCCTTTCTTTGCTAATTTATCCACTACCGGTCCTGCCGGATAAGACAGGCCAAGGAGCTTTCCTATTTTATCAAACGCCTCGCCGGCCGCATCGTCCCTGGTATCTCCCAATAACTCATGACTGAAAGCCTTATCAACATAAACCAATCGGGTGTGTCCGCCGGATACAATCAAACCGACAAAAGGGTAGGTCTCTTCATACTCAATGAAATTGGCGTACAGATGAGCATCGATGTGGTTGATTCCAATCAGAGGTTTTTTATATGTGAGTGCCAATCCTTTCGCAAAACTCAATCCAACCAACAGAGACCCCATCAAACCGGGCCCCTGAGCTACCGCAATTGCATCAATTTCTTCGATTTTAACACCGGATTCATCCAACGCCTGACTTGTCGTTTTCCAAAT
>NZ_JAWLDW010000163.1:0-4712 GCF_041686455.1 Rhodohalobacter sp. | reverse complement strand
ATATGTAAACTTTCTGAAGCTTTTACTTAAAGGTTTACGTTGTACGAACCTTTAATCTTGCGATCCAATTCCCGCCGTACATCCTTCTGTTTGATGTCTTCACGCTTATCATATTGCTTTTTACCGCGGGCGAGTCCCATTAAAACTTTAGCATAACCTCCTTTAAAGTAGAGCTTAAGCGGTACAAGAGTAAACCCTTTTTGGTGCATACTCTTATCTATTTCTCTTATTTCTCTTTTCTTAAAAAGTAGTTTTCTCTCCCGACGCTCATCGTGGTTGCTGTATGAACCGAATTTATACGGTTTGATATACATATTCTTTAGCCAGATCTCTCCATTTTTAAAATAAGCAAAAGCTTCATTCAGGCTTGCTTTACCTTCTCGAATCGATTTAACTTCAGTTCCCTTTAAAACGATACCGGCTTCATACGTCTCATCCACATGGTAATCGTGACGAGCTTTACGATTCTCAATTTTTGGAGGAGCGTTTTTTTTAGGTTCTTTTTTAGCCAAAGGTCTCTTCTGTTTTAAATATTAAAACGAACTCTACTTCTTAAAGGTATCAGCTAATCAGTTTGATACCAAAGTTAACACTATAAATAAACCTCAGTTCGATTTATGATTTTTTCAATAATCTAAAATCTATGAAAAAAGTCTCCCCTAACAAGAGGAGATTTAGAGGGGTGTACATCGAAATTTTACACATTCTGATAAACATCCCCCTAAGTCCCCCTTTAATAAGGGGGACTTTAACATTCAATATTCAAAAATCGAACTCAGGTTATCAGTAGTCGAATCCTACTTCCCGAAGAGCTTCGAGCACTTCAGGTTCAGGTTCACGGTCTGGTATAGTTGAATAGATATCCATAATCTGAATAATCTGATCGCGTGCCATTTGATTATCAGGGTTGATCTTTAGTACTTCCACAAACTGCAGAAGCGCATTATTCATACGGGTACGCATCTCTGTTTGATCAAACGTATTCATACTGTGAAGCCCGTAGTTCAGATGTGTCTTTTCCAATAAAAAACGGGTATCCGGATTCTGAGGATCTTCTTCCCTCAATAGGCTTAAAGCATCTTCATATCTGTTTTGGTCAATCAGCTGATCAACCTGCTCAGAAAGAGTTAAATTTGGATCAACTTCAATATCCTCTTCTCCGCTGCTGCAAGAGATGATTGTTGCAAGAAGTAAAAGTGTAATTAATTTTTTCAGCATTGTATTTATAGTTTCTTTAGTTGACAAAATAAATAGGTGTTGGACTGATACATAAGAGGAAAATAACCATACTGATCCATCCCAATCGTCTTCGACCCGGCGAAAGTGGCTGTTCGTAGATCACAGGCGGATGCTCAATCTTAACAAGATAAACGAGAAAGAAACTCCATACTACCCAGATTAATGACCCAGACTGCGAAAAGCTGCCTACCCAAAAATAGAGATACGCAATAGAACTGATAATCGATATTGCCCAAATTGGAGCAATCCACTTATGTTCTCTATAAAATCCTTTTCTTAATAAAAATAAAAGTGCAGCTGCCCAAAAAATAAGTGAGGAATATCCATAACCGGGAAACCACTCCTCAATAGATAAGAAGAGGAAGGGGATTGCCTCAATTCCTCCCAAAGCGGTAATAAAACCAAAACTGATTCGCGCCACGGTTTGATGTTTTTTATAACCAATAAGGGAGTAGAGTATATGTCCTCCGTCGAGCTGACCTACAGGGGTCAGGTTTAAAGCGGTAAAGAAAAGTCCCAGCCATCCTGCAAATAGAAATGGGTAGTGATACATTTCATACATGGGAGGCACGTTGTCAAAAAAGGAGGCCAGAAAAGAGAAAAGTATGGTATCACCGATTAAAATTGTGGCGGCTTCCTCCGATTGTGGCTCGGGTGCTTCATCCGGGAAAGCTCCGGTCTCTTGCACATGTGCAATGACCTCTTCATGGCCGGCAAAGTTTTCGACAAATGAAGCGTCAGGCAATGTTGCAAACCCATAGATCAAAATAATCATTGAAACTACAAATCCGGCTACAGGTCCGGCAACACCAATGTCGAACAGTTTTTTGGTATCCCGGATCTTCTCTTCAATTTTAATGACAGCTCCCATGGTACCAATGCCCAGCGGTATTGGAATAAAGTAAGGCAGAGTTACTTTTACGTTGTGGTAAACGGCAGCAAAGTAGTGACCAAATTCATGGGTGCCTAAAAAGGCCAGAAGCAGTGCTGCAAAAAGAGCACCCTGTGGCCACATCTCCCAGTAAGATTCTACGTTTGCCGTATGACCAACCCAAAAAATTCCCACAAATGTAACACACAGGAATGTTATCACAAATAGCAGAAAGTGCTTGGTCATTGTCCAGAGAGAAGGGTTATTCTTCTTTACCGGTTCAAAGTCTGAATGTTCTTCTTGAGAAAAGTTGTACTGGGGAAGTGACAAATTATAGTCTTTTATATGATTTAGTTTCTGCTGCGATAAAATTAAATTCGAGAACGAAGAACCGGCATCGTCATACACCGGGCTCCTCCCCGTCCGCGGCACAATTCATGTCCCTGGAAGCTAATCGCTATTTTACCTTCTTTTTTATAGTCGAATGGTTTGTTGGCAAACTCATCAATAAAGTCATACTGATCCATCAGCTTATATCCATGTTCAGCCATCATTTCAAAGGTTTTGGTATTCCGGCCATATCCTACAATTACACCTGGAGCCAGTGCAAAAACATTAGCACCGTCAGTCCATTGCTCGCGATATTGGTTGATCTGTTCTTCACCGCCGCATCTGATGAAATTAAAATCCCGGCCGGTTAATTCCTCAAGCGCATCTTTCAATGATTTGCATCTGCGGGTTTGTACGTGGTCACCCGAAGCATAGAGATCTACTACATTATCGGTTTGTTGTTCTATTGCAGGTGGAAATACAATGCATTCATTTTCATCGGCAAATGTAAAAATCGTATCCAGGTGCATGGACGAGCGCTGTTTTGGAATATCAACGGCAAGGACATGTTCAACACCCGTTTCAATTAATTTTTCGGCTACACTCATCAAACCGCTGAAGGATGTTCGTTCACTCATCCCAATCAAAACAACATTTTCCGATGCTACCAGTACGTCGCCACCCTCAATCGATTGTTGGCCGGTGATATTTATCGTATTGTTTTTGACCTCTTCAAACATCGGATGATGCTTCACAATTGTATTCATCAGAAGAAACTCTCGGGCACGTGCTTTTTTTGCAGCACGCGATAAAATAATATGATCACCTACCACTGCTGATAGATCTCGCGTGAACAGAAGATTGGGTGCAGGATTAAGGTTGAACGAGCGATTTGGCGGTATAGAACCCTCCACAACAAACTGGAGAAGTTTTTCAGCCGGAAGCTGTTTAAGTTCATCCTGAACGGTGTGAATGTTTTCAAACGGGAGTTCTTTAATCATCAATTCGATAAACTCTTCCCGAACAGACTCATCCTGAAAACATGTGAGCGCAAGGTCCAGAATTTCAATAACCTCGCCATCTTCCGGCATGGCGGCTTTGAAAATTTTGAGCATATCCAGATGCTCCTCTTTTGCATCACTTTCAAAAATAATATCGTCAAAAAGCAATTCATCTTTACTTACCGGATTTACGAGAGAAACTTCGTGCCCTGGCGTATGAACAATTACTTTTTTTAGCGGATTGATTTCTGAAGGTATACCTACGTTCATGATCTTTTTTTAATTCAAAATTTAAAGCGTGTAAGATATGAAAAATCACAGAGAGATCGTTCTGTATCCATTGATATTTGTAGGGCTAAAAATTTAGTTTAAAGAACAGTATCTTTCGATGAATCATGAAGCGGCTTTAACCGTTATTATGAGTGTTTTAAAAAAGTGTAGTAGTTATTATGACAACAAAATCCGAAATAGAATCACTTATTTACCTGCTGGATGATCCCGACCCTGAAGTGCAGAATAGTGTTCACAGTAGATTTAGAGAACTTGGGGAAGATGCTGTACCTCTGCTTGATCAGCATAAAAGTGAGACGGTTGGTGATTCTGACAAAGAGTTCATCAACAACATTATTTATAACATTACGATTGGTTCACTGCTGGAAGAATTTTCAGATTTGATGGAAGAGGGTATTTATAACAGCCGTCAACTGGAAAAGGCTGTTATGAAACTGTCGAAGTTTGGAACGCCGACACTGCGGGAAGGAGACTACTCCCGAAAGCTGGATAAGCTGGCACAGCATATCAGTTCAGATATTGCCTATACGCCGTCCCTTCGCGAAAAAATGCACATTATGTTGCAGTATGTTTTTCGTGAGCTCAGGTTTCGGGGGGACTCTGCCAATTATCACATTCCCGAGAACTCTTTAATGGATCGTGTGATTGACAGGCGAAAAGGAGTTCCCATTATGCTGGGATTGGTAGTCATTTTTCTGGCCCGTCGACTTAATCTCCCATTTTATGGGGTGAATATGCCCATTCACTTTTTAATTCTTTATGAAACACCAAACGAAGGTGTTCTCATAGATCCTTTTGATGGGGGTACGATTGTGAGTTATGACCAGTGTTACTACTTCCTCAAAAAAAATGGAGTGGAACCGCGGCCCGATCATCTGAAAAAAGCGGATGAAATACAGATCCTTGCACGATGCATTCGAAATCTTATTCATAGCTACAGCAAGGCCGGCCAGGAGAGAAAAGTGAAGGATTTACGCCAG
>NZ_JAWLDW010000004.1:0-68337 GCF_041686455.1 Rhodohalobacter sp. | reverse complement strand
CTCATCACCCACTATCAAGCCGACTGGGGAGCACTTAATCGTACCTACTCTGTTCAGCCATCCGATCAGCACTTCGATCGCTTTGAACAGTTTTACAACAGCCAGATTCAGAAACTAAACTCTCTAAGTTTTGACGACCTCTCTCACTCGGACCAGGTGGACTATCTGCTATTTCAGAACAGCTTGAACCGGTCTCTCTATTTCTTACAGGAAGAGCGCAAGCAGTACAACCGAATTGCATCATACTTGCCTGCCGCTGATGAAATCATGGAATTTATTCAGCTGCGCCGGAGGGGGCATTCTGTTGAAGGACAAAAAGTAGCCGAATGGATGAACAGCTGGTACCATGACGTTGAAAGGAAACAGAATCAACTAAAGGAAGCAGAACCACTCACCAAGAGAGATGCGGCCTATTTATCAGATGCCATTGAGGAGTTAAAAGATGCCGTCGAAGAAGCCTACTCATTCTACTATGGATACTCGCCCGATTTCAACTGGTGGGTTGAGTCACCTTTTGAGTTGCTCAAAGAGTCGTTTGAGTCTTATACTGAACTGTCTGCTGAACATTTCGATGAAGAACAAGAAGTTGTGGACGAAAGCGGAATTACCGGCAACCCAATCGGCGAGGATGAGATCAATCGTCGGCTGGCCTTTGAGTTGATCTCTTACACTCCGCAGGAGCTGATTGAGATTGCAAACGAGCAGTACGACTGGACCCTGCGTGAAATGCTGAAAGCTTCAAACAAACTTGGTTTTGGTGACGACTGGAAAGCGGCTCTGGAACAGGTAAAAACCACCTACCTCCCTGCCGGAAAACAGCCCGACCTGGTTCGGGACCTGGCACTTGAGGCAGAAAACTTTTTGGAAGAGCGGGACCTGGTAACCATCCCTGAACTTGCCAAGGAGACCTGGAGAATGATGATGCTAAGTCCGGAGTGGCAGCGTATCGCCCCGTTCTTTCTGGGCGGTGAGACGGTTCGGATTGCCTATCCTACTCACACCATGACTCATGAAGAGAAAATGATGAGCATGCGCGGGAATAATCCTCACTTTTCGAAAGCGGTAGTGCATCATGAGCTGATTCCGGGTCACCACCTGCAACAGTTTATGAATCAACGCTATGAAACACAGCGCCGAATGTTCAGAACCCCGTTCTGGACCGAAGGCTGGGCACTCTACTGGGAATTCGTTCTCTGGGAAAAAGGATTTGCAAACAGTCCTGAAGACCGAATCGGGATGCTCTACTGGAGAATGCACCGGGCGGCAAGAATTGTGTTCTCCCTGAACTACCATTTAGGTAACTGGACACCTCAGCAGTCAATCGACTACCTGGTTGATAAAGTGGGTCATGAATATGCGAATGCTGAAGCGGAAGTACGGCGATCCTTTGAAGGTAACTACGGCCCCCTCTATCAGATCGCCTACATGGTCGGAGCCATGCAGTTCTACTCACTCAGAATAGAGCTCGTAGATTCAGGTGAAATGAGCGAAAAGGAATTCCACAACACAGTTCTTCAAAACAACAGCATGCCGGTTGCAATGGTCAAAGCTATTTTAACCGGACAGGAGCTCAGTACCGACTTCGAATCCAGCTGGAAATTCGGCGATTACATCGAAGGGATGTAGTTCACCGCGGCGGTACAGAGATTCGCAGTAGGAACATATAGAATCCCCTCCTTATGAAGGAGGGGCTGGGGGTGGTTGGACCAGCATTTGTTACTTCAAAAAAGTATAAAAAGTGAGCCTGACTTATTTGAACCTCCCCTTATTCCCCTTCTTAGAAATGAGGGGATATATTATGTTATCAAACTCAAATTAGTTAGATAATTTAAAATCACTCAGCGCACCCCGCGCCTCTGCGGTGAATCCACTCTCCTAAATCTTCCCCTTCTTTCGCAGACGGCGGTAAATTCTTTCAGTATCTAACTCGTCAGGTATTTCTGAACCTGAAACTAAATGATCAGCCAGAATTGAAGCCATATACTCCGAATATATCAGTCCTTTCGAACCCATTGCGGAAAAGATGCAGAGCTGTGGATTGTTTCGGTGTCTTCCCAACACCGGAAGATGATTGGGTGCTGTTCCTCGGACGCCCGCAAGCTGTCCGGTCTTTTTCACGCTTTTACTGATCTCCGGCAGAATTTTCTCAAGTTTCCCAAAAAGCCGGTTATATGCCTCATCTGTGATATCCACATCTTCAAAATGGTGTTCATACGTTGAGCCCACAATCACCTCGTTCGGCTTTCTGCGGAGAATATACCCCAAAGCGGAGAGTCCGTGCTTCCATGGTAGTTCTTTGTCAGTTTCAAAAATGGCCACTTGACCCTTCACGCGCTGTATTCCAAGCTCGGCCCAGTCATCAAATCCCGGAGTATCGGCGCCGGCACAAACAATCACATGCTCTGCGGTTGCGGTGTTTCCCTCTTCATCAGTAAGTAAAAAGTCCGACTCGTGAAATTCGTAAGTCGTTTTCAAACCGCTGAACGTTACACCGCCATCTGTCAATACTTTTCGAAACGTATTCAGGTAGTTGTCCACAAAAACCGTCAGTCCCGGTTTAATGAAGTATCCTCCATAGTTTTCAGCTATTCCCGGATTGATCTCCTCAATTTCATTCGGTTCGAGCCACTCCACCCAACCCTCAGGCCACGGCTGCTCATCAAGTGATTTTTTAAAATTTTCTGCCAGCTCTTCGGTGATGGCCGGACGCAACACTCCCGTGGCATTAAAAAGATCGCTTCTGCCGGATTGCTCGGAGAGCTTATCAATATTTGATCGAAATTCATTTAAACATTTTTCACTTTCCCAAACCAGATTTCCTTTCCGACCTGCCGAAGGATTGACCATTGCGGCCGGCGGCCCGGGAGCCTCGGGATCAGCCCTAAACGGGTCAATCAGAAGAACTTTTTTACCTCTTTGATGAAGTTGATTGGCCATTGATAAACCGGAAATACCGGCCCCAAAAACAGCTGCATAATAATCTGACATATAAAGTAGCATTTAATTTAGTGAAACTTACGGGCCAAACCACTCATAGACAAACGGGAAACAATTCGAAACATATCAACCTTAGTTCAATTAATAATTTTTTCAGTAACCTAAGAAAAAAGTCTCCCCTAACAAGGGGAGATTTAGAGGGGTGTCCATCGAATTTTTACACTTTATGATAAACATCCCCCTAAATCCTCCTTGAATAAGGGGGACTTTTACATTCAACAATCGAACTCAGGTTATCAGGTGATTTTATCAGAAGCGGATTTGATTAACTGTATGATATGAAATCATAAAATTTAGATCCATTCTGTTGTATTCCGGTTAAATCTTTCGGAGTTTTGACGCCATGGGATTTTTCATAAGAAAAGCATTTAAAGCCGGGCCATTACGTATCAACCTGTCCAAAGGGGGAGTTGGCGTTTCAGGTGGAGTCACAGGTGCTCGAATTGGACTCAATCGAAACGGAGCTTACCTCTATGGCGGCAGGCATGGGCTTTATTATCGTGAGCGACTCGGGAAAAGAAAAAAAACACGCCGTTCGCCTGATCATATTAAACCTGATGGACGGCCGGTTGAGATCAATACAAACGGCACAACCGATCTTTTTGTAGATACGGGCGCAACTTTCCCCTCACCCTACGACCTGATCGAGCCGCATCCGTGGCCAGAGCTCTTAGATACGACTCCCCGCTATAAGAATCCGATGATGTGGGTTTTACTCGTTTTCCTCATCGCAGTCTCAGTAGCAATTCCTAATCCAATCGTATGGGCAGCCTCAGCTGCCGGTTTTCTTCTGATCTCCTGGTCTATAATTAGTGATTACAGCTGGCGAATGAAGGGACACAAAATGGTTGAAACCATTGCAGATGCGTTTGAAAAAGACCCGAAGACTGTGGAATTAGACGTAATGCACCAATTTGAGACAAAAGCACCCAAACGCTTCAACGAACGCTTTATGCCGGATCTTTTCTCCGTAATCATCCAGATAGCGATGGAAAAACTGGATGATGATTACATATTTTCATACAACAAACTTGAAAAACAGATTCCGGTCAGCGATGAGTTCATCAATAATACAAAACAGACGATTCTAACCCGCAGGTTGGATGCTGTTTTGGAAGACCATCTCCTTACTGAAGAGGAAGAGATACAAATTCGAGGTCTCATTAAAAAGCTTAATCTTTCTGAGCAGTTTATATTTGAGGAGCTTCAATACCTCAATTTGGCATCATCTGTTAGACAAGAGATGGAGAGCCCAATGCAAGAGTCTGATTGCCCCATTCCTTTGGTCAGAGGTGAACACTGTTATGCGGTTTTTGAAGATGTTCGATTGCTTGAAGAACGTGTTCAGGATCGTTTTCAGCACAAACGGATTCAATACAGAAAGCTGGGATATGATATCCAAATTGAAGGTACGTTGGTTATTACAGATCGGAGGTTTATTATATTCGGATCAGGTTCAAAGGAGTATCGCCTCAATAAAGTTTTGGATGTAATTACAGACCTGGAAGCAAACACGATTGAAATCACCATTTCCGGGAGGAAAAATCCAATTTTCCTTACCTCAAAATTTCCAATGATCATCGCGGCGAGGCTTGAGAAGATTATTGAAAATAAAGTGAATTAAACGACCTGCAAGCGTCCGACAGGACCTGGCAGCGTCTCAAACACGTTTTAAAAAAATCACCAACTCCACAAAACCCATTCATGGGTTTAACACACGAGCGCGGGATTTATCCCCGCGAGAAATAGATGAAGCCCGGTCATGAATGACCGGCTAATATATTAAGCCTCACAATTTGAGGCTTTTCATTTTTAACGTGAGTTCGACATAAGTATCTTGAATATGATTCTCCACTCCTGCCTGCCCACGAAACGTCGGGGTGTAAGGAGGGCATGGGGGAGGTAGCCTTGATGAATAAAGGCTTCAAACCTAATCTGATAGTGGTTTTAACCACCCCTATATCACTTCGTGGGAATCGCTTCGCTCGGAGCCCCTCCTTGAAAAAGGAGGGGACTTTTTCAATACCTTTACATTCATTTTATATCGAACTCACATTATTTAACTATACTCTTGGTGAAACTTCGGGTCCTCGTACCTTTTTGGCCATAGCGTTTATTTTGCCACGGAAGCACGGAAAACACAAAGGTGCTCAACAAATATTTCTGCGAAACTCAGCGCAGTAATCCGCGCAAATCTGCGAGAAAATCAGACGCTGCCAGATCCGGTGGGTGCTGACAGGTCTTTTAATTGTCAACATCCCAACGATATGTTCGATGGGTTTTGTGATGTACACACCCCAGCGCTTCCAGGCTTCGCTGCATCAGCCAATTCTTTTCGCTGACCCACGCCCCCTCCAGGTACTCAAGTGTTGGCGCCGCCTGATGTGTCATCTGAATACCCCGAACAAACACCAGGGCTTCTAAACCAAGCTTTCGATACTTTGGAAGTGTTCCAAAAACCATTGTTCTAAGATGCATAACCCTGTGCTTAAAACGCATCAGTTTCGGAATATGCCACCAATTCAGTTTACCTCCCGTTTCGGCAGAAATTTCATTCAGATCCGGAATGGAAACTGAAAATGAAGCCGGCTCTCCATTCACAAATGCAAGCTGGATACTCTCCGGAATCATGATTCTTTTCAAATCCTGAACCATCTGTTGAGTTGCTTCACTGGTCAGCTCCGTAAACTCATCCTCCCGCTCTGAGATATCCTGATGGCGCCACGCCTGATTGTAAATTATTCGAATTGATTCCGCATCTGTTTTTAGATTTTTCATATCAATAGGACGCGTACTCACATCAGGCCGGCTCTCAATTCGGTCCGTAATACGAACCATTCTTTCGGGGATAGGCTCAGCAAAATCCCGCTTATAACTCCAGTGATCGTCCAGCTTTTCAGCACCAGTATTTTCAATCAGCTTTTTATAATATGGCGGGTGATAAAGCATTCCATAAATAGGCGGCTCGTCAAAGTTCTCTACCAAAAGCCCCCAGTAATTCATATTCTGCCCAAAATTGACCGGCCCGCGAAAAGCAGAGTAATTATGTTTTTTATGCCACATCTTAGCAAATCGAATAACTTCATCCGCAACAGATTGGTCATCAATCATCTCCAGAAAACCCAACCCGCCCATTTTTGGAGATAGCGCAGTATCCTTTTCAGGGTGATTCATCAAGGCAAATCGTGCAACCAATTTCTCCCTCTGATACATCAAATAGCGCTCACAAATTCCCCCATCAAAAAAGGAGTTCTTCTCGGAGTTAAAAACATTTTCAACTTCAAATCGAAACGGCGGTATCCATTTGGGATAGTCTCTGTAAATAGAAAAGGGGAATTCATGAAAGAGATCGATCTCTTTTTTTGAATCAATCTTTTGAAATCGGTATGCCATCAGTCGAAATCAATTCTTACATTATGATTTTAAATATCTGTAGAAAGTACAGGCCACAATGTTCTGTTCAAAATCGTTAAAACCAGGTTAACCGTTAATCACAGGGTTTATATTTATGCAGTCTGAAAGCAGACGGAAATTTATTGTAATTTTACTAGCTCTATCCTGCATTCTGGCTACCTATTTGTTAATTGGCACTTCTCCAATAACACAAAAAAAACTGGTCCGCAGTTCACAGATAGATTCTCTGATCACATTAACACTCGAAGACTTTAATATTGCCTCAAATCAGGTTCGTAAAAGAGATATTCAGGTAGATTCTGTTTTTTCGCGGAGTGTTTATAACATTAGAGTAGCTCCCAACTTTTCAAAGACCACTTTACATTATACAATGAAACAGGAATTATGGCCTTATCGAATCAATCCGGTTGCCAAGGTAGAGTTTCCTGCAAAAGATATGCGATTGCACTTGTTGGTTAATGACCAGATCTACAGAACACTTATTATACAGGATGATCAGGATTTGATACTGCAGCAAAATCAACCAGAAATTTTACCCGGCCAGGATTCTCATGAAGTGGATTGAACCTCAAAAATATCTAAAGAAGCTTAAGCTCGATGAATTCCCCCAACCGGATATTATTCAACTTAACCATCCGGTACTGCTTTGCCACGGGTATGGAAGTATGTCTATGCTGATGAAACCTTCTCCGATGCACGACTCCTGTCTGCGTCTCAGAAGTTTTGGAATTCAAGCCTTTGCTCCAAACATAGTGCCCTACGCTACAATCGAAATACGTGCCAGCCAGTGGTCTGAGCGCATTAAACAGCTTCAGGAAAAGTATGGGTATGAAAAGTTCAATGTTATTGCTCACAGCATGGGAGGCCTGGATATGAGGTACGCTATCCATAACCTCGGCATCAGCAGCTCGGTGGCTTCCCTCACAACCGTTGCTACACCTCACCACGGCACAAGCCTCGCCGAAATTGTTTTGACCACTCCTGAGCTACTCAAGGAGAAACTGAATGAACTAATGAACTGGTTTGGTGAGAATGTATTTCCGGATCAGAAAAGTAATGCCGTCGCTGCTGTTGAGCAATTGACACGAAACTACATTAAGGAGACATTCAATCCGTCAACTCCTAATCACGAAGATATTCAATACTTTTCGATCAGTGCTTGTGTAGGAAAAGGAACCAAGTATCCCTTGAATCCAATTCTGCGTCTGCAAAATCAGCTGATTTATCAAAAAGAGGGTGTGAATGACTCTTTCGTAACTGCAGATAGCGCCGTTTGGGGCGAGCATATTGGTGAGTACTCGCTTAGCCATCTCGAGCAGATCGATCTCCAGGTTAGCAAAGAGCGGAAACCGTTGGTGAACCAGATGTGGCTCGATATAGCCAAAACACTGAAAAATAACAGCTTATAATTCAATATCTTTCAAGTCGTTCAGAAGAGAGTAGGCTGTCAGATCATACTGAATTGGTGTGAGTGATGCATATCCTTTCTCCAGGATAGAGATATCGTTTTTTTCATCCTCATCTAAAAGCTGAAATTTACCCGTCATCCAATAGTAATTACGATTGTGGGGATCAACCCTGCCCTCAAATTCTTCCACATACCGGCTGTTCGCCTGGCGTGCCCATTTAATCCCTTTTAAAGGACCTGATGGCGCATTCAGGTTAAGGGTAACTCCTCTGGGTAATCCGTGATTTAAAACATATCCGATCACTTTACGAGCAGCATCCTGACATCCGGACAGATCGGCGTCTTCGTCAAAATCGGTACAGGATACAGCAATTGAGGGATAACCCAGAATGGTGCCTTCCGTAGCTGCACTTACAGTTCCCGAATAGAGAATGTTTATCCCCGCATTACTTCCGTGATTGATACCACTCACTACCAGGTCCGGTTTTCGGTCCAAAAGCTGATTATGAGCCAGTTTTACAGAGTCGGCGGGAGTTCCGGATACGGCCTGTCCGTCAAAACGTCCGTCAATCCGAAAAGGGCGTGCACGAAGCGGAGTAGAAACGGTTATGGCGTGACCAACAGCACTCTGCTGTCGATCCGGAGCGATAATGGCAACATCACCAAATTCATCAGCTACTTCAGCGAGCGCCTGAATCCCCTGGGAAAAAATTCCGTCATCATTACAAACTAAAATCAGAGGCTTACGAGGTTTTGACATCTACTAATAATTATCTTTTTTCAAATCTCATCCGCTGGAAAAACTGATCTGGATTCCGCAGATTACTTATACTGCTCTTCTTCATTCGGAAAATCGCCGCTTTTCACATCATCAATATATTCTTTTACCGCATTATCCATTTCGGAATGCAAATCTGCATATCTTCTAAGAAAACGCGGGGAAAAATCTTTGTTTAATCCCAGCATATCGTGCAAAACCAAAACTTGACCATCGCAGTGCGGGCCTGCACCGATTCCAATTGTAGGTACAGATACGGATTCAGTAACGCGCTTGGCTAAGCTTGAAGGAATTTTTTCGAGAACAATGGAAAACACACCCGCCTCTTCAAGAATTTTGGCATCTTTCAAAAGCTGATCTGCTTCCTGCTCCTCTTTGGCTCTCACCTTATAGGTGCCAAATTGATATATGCTCTGTGGTGTGAGGCCTAAATGACCCATTACCGGAATACCGGCCTCTACAATTCGCTTCACCGTATTGGAAATAGGATCACCACCTTCCATTTTAACAGCGTGTGCACCTGCTTCTTTCATCATTCTGCCAGCACTTTTTAAAGCTTCTTTCGTTGTTACCTGGTAGCTCATAAATGGCAAATCAGCAATAACCAAAGCCCGGTCTACACCACGCACCACACACTGTGTATGATAAATCATCTGGTCCATTGTCATTGGAACAGTAGTTTCGTGTCCTGCCATTACATTGCTTGCAGAGTCACCAACCAGAATTACATCCACTCCGGCACCGTCTATAATTCCGGCCATGGTAAAGTCGTACGCGGTAAGCATGCTGATTTTTTCACCGTGGCGTTTCATATCTACCACGGTTTGAGTAGTTACCTTGTCTCTTTTTTGGGAAGGAAGTTCAGTACTCATGCGTTATCCTTTGATACAAGTGCAGCTGATGCTTCCAGTTCACAGACAACCTTGTCATCAACTGTTGCCTTACCTACCATGGTGATAAAATTTCTTCTCTGGCTATCAAGCTTTACCTCTATTCGAAGCTGATCTCCTGGAACCACGCTTTTTCTGAATTTCGCATTTTTGATTCCTGTAAACACCATCAGCGTATTTTCCGGATCATCAACCTGATTTTTCATAATCATTAATGCCCCCGTTTGTGCCATCGCTTCTACCTGAAGTACTCCCGGCATAATAGGAGATCCCGGAAAGTGTCCGTTAAAATAATCTTCATTTACAGTGACATTTTTAATAGTCACAATTCGATCTTCTTCCAGTTCAATAACCCGGTCTATCAAAAGGAAGGGGTAGCGATGTGGAATGTAATTTTTAATCTCTTCGATTTTCATGTTCTTAGCTTATAAAATTATAAAAATTATTGGCCTGCACAGTAGTCAACATCTTTGGGTATTTAAAGATATTCAGATTGACATCACCATGTCTTAAATTCATACCCAAAATGCTATTATTGTTTGTGAATATAACAAATCTAAGCTACGGTACCCACATAGACGTAAGCAATTCCGCCGGTAAGTTTTATAGCTTTCGTTGAAGAGAAAGATTCTGTTTGGTTCATCAAGTTCAGAAATTTGTCACCTGCCGGAAATTTAGCACTCGTTTCAGGTAGGTAGGTATAAGCTTCACGATTTCCACTAATCCATCCACCTACCGTTGGCATTACGTGTTTGCTGTAAAACTGATAAGGATATCGGATCAGCCCTTCCGGCTGGCCAAATTCCAGCACAACCACCCGGCCTCCCGGTTTTACAACCCTTGCCATCTCTTTCAATGCAACTGAAGGATCATCAACATTTCGAATTCCAAAAGCGATACTGGTTACATCAAATGAATTATCATCGTAAGGAAGGTCCATTGCATCGGCAACTTCAAACTCAACCACAAGATTTTCATCTTCTGCTTTTGCCGGAGCGTGTTCTATCATCTCTTTGCAGAAATCTGTGCCCAGTACATACCCTTGGTGGCCTACCGTTTTTTTAAACTCAAGAGCCAAGTCACCTGTTCCTGTTGCGCAATCCAATACCCTGTCACCCGGCTTTGCTCTGCTTTCAAGCACCGTTTTCTTTCTCCATGCATTGTGCACGCCAAAAGACAAAATGCCGTTTATCCGATCATAGTCATCGGCAATATCGGCAAACATATTTCTAACTTTTTCACTCATAACTCTACAAAACTTTAAATAAGAATCAATTTCACTTCAAATGATCGGTTTTATTCAGGTACACAGCCTTAAATCCATCGTCATAAACAAGATGATTTACAGCCCCGTTCTGATGTTCAACTTTGTGCATGTTTTCCAACCCGTATCCCAGCCATTTTGATAGCAAGATTCGGATCAATCGGCCATGCAATACATAAACCAAAGTATCACTCTTACGGTTTTCAATATCGCGTTGTATTACGTCATTTGCTCTTTCAAATACTTCGACCGGAGATTCGCCTCCCGGTATCGGTGTGTTCAGGCTGCCGGATTGCCAGATCAGTTTAAGTTTCTTTAAATCGTCTGAAGCATCCATGTATGGAATTCCTTCATATTCCCCGAAATCCATCTCGTCGAGACCTTTTTCACGCACTGTTTCGAGTTGATGCTTCTCGCTAAAGGGTTTTGCTGTTTGCCAGGTTCGCTGTAACGAACTGCAATACAGCTTATCTGCTGTGTAGTTGGTTAAGTAGCTGGATAGTTTTTCTGCCTGGGTCCACCCTGTCTCATTCAGCGGAGCGTCAATGCTTCTTCCCTGTAGCAGTCCCTTTAAGTTATAATCCGTTTCTCCGTGACGCGCTATTAAAAGCCGTTTCACACTCATTTTTTCTTTTTTGTGTTAAAATCGATGACTGCCTGTCTGATTTGCTGATCCAGTTTTTCTACTTCAACCGGCGGAATATCCTCATAGACGGCATATCGTATTAAAACCATCTTTAGTACTCGATCGTTTAACGGAAGTTTATCCCCTTTACGGTTTGAATCGAACTTATCCCAAAGCCTTCTCAACAAGCTTATTTTGAAGAGGAAAAAGTAGATAATTCCAATTGAGACAGCTAAATACATTTCATTGATGCCCATAAAACTAAGAGCTACAGCGGCAACCGAAACCTGAAGAAGTTCTGAATTTAAAATCCTCACCGTTTTTTCAAATACAATATTTACAAATGCACTTTTTCTATGATACCACCAGTAGTGGAAAATAAATGCAATAACTGCTGCCAACCAAGTATCCATAATAAAAGCCAAACCGAGATAGAGTAACATGGCTAATGAATCTGCACTATCAATCCAGGTTACTGCTTTGGAAATCAGACTTTCGAACGAATATTTTTTTAGCAAACCGGGCACGTACTTTTCGACGGTTTCCCTGGTTGCATGGAACCAGTGACCGCCTGAAGTGACGGTAGAGAATGGGGTTTCCAGTATATTTATTGAGTGAGACTTCTTTGAAAACATAATGGCTAAAGATAGCCTCTATTGTGGAGAAAAAGAACTGAAAACCCCATAGATGCTGCAGTTATTCAGTTTACGCTTTTGCTACCGTAACGATAACTGCCGGATTACTTATTTTATGCAGAACGCCGGCTAATTCGAATGTGGTTGCACCTGTCGTAAATACGTCGTCTATGATTACAGGAATCTTGTCTTCTAATTCAATCTTTCCTTTCACCAAAAATGCATTTTTCAAATTTCCCGTTCTTTTTTCAACAGAAAGGCCTGTCTGTGTTTTTGTTCTCTTTACTCGCAAAACAGTTCCCTTTCGGATAATTTTCCATCCTGTCTTTTTTGCAAAACCTGTTGCCAAAGCTCCGGCCTGATTAAACCCCCTTTTTCGCAGCTTACTTTTATGAAGGGGAATCGGAACAATAATCGGTTCAGCATGTCTAAATATTTCATCCAGATATATATGAGACTGCGACAAAAATTTCTCTGCCAATAGACCGCCTAAATCCACACCCACTGACTGTAGATAATTATACTTAAGATTATGAAGCATTTGCTGTAAATATCCTCCTTTATCAAACTTCCACATCGAAAACTGAAGTTTAACAGAATCCGGCAAAATCAGGTCTGGATCGAGTCCAGAATACTCAAACCTCTCTTTGGCGCACCAATTACATAGATGTTTATCTGGTTGCTGAATTGATGAACCACAACATGGACAAATTACGGGAAACAGCAGTTCAAAATATGGTTCCAATATTTTCCACATAGATGAAAGAATAGAATTAAAATATCCTTGTTATAATTATATGAACCATTTTTTCTCCGTTCCTTACAAATTGTGGTACTTTTTAGGTTGAATCTTTTGGAAAGCCCTATATTTAATTAGATTTGATCAGCGAAAACAATTCAAAAACAAATTTTATGCCTTCACTAGGGAAAGATTTAATCAAAATTCGAGAACACCTCGATCTCACTATTCATGACATTCAAAATGCAACGAAGATTCCTCTCTCAACACTGAAATCCATTGAGGACGATTCAATTTTTGAAGAATCAAAAGAGATTCAAACCTACATTAGAAGTTTTGTTCGCACCTATGGCCGTAAGCTGGGGCTCGATGATCAATTGGTTTTGGAAGCCCTGGATGCATTAGAAGTTGGAGGATATGATCATCAGCTTTTAAAAGCCTATCCTGAACTGGCACCCCCTTCAGCAAAACCGGTAGATAAAAAAATTCCGGAAGATAAACCTGCTGACGATTCTGCAGATGAATCAACTAAAAAGAACGAAGTTTTTGATCAAGCTGGAACTTCTCATCAATACGACGCACCTGACGTTACAAATCGTCCAAAAAAATCGAGCCGGCCGGAACCACCGAATGTTCGCAACATAAACTGGGCCGATATGGGGAAGAGATTTTCAACCAACCGAAATAATGCCCCAGTTCGTTTAATTGGTATTGGTCTGATCGTGCTTGTAGTGTTACTTACAACCTACTATATTTTTACAAATGACTTTTTTGCAACAGACGAACCCCAGATTACAAGTACCCCGCCCGCTCCCGAAGAAACTATTCAGGAGGATGAATCCGGAATTCCATTGGAAATCACAGAATCACCCACCCAAGAACCAGAAATTGATGTTCCTACAGAACTGGAAGAAACTCTTTACCTAACCATTTACGCAGCGACGGATCGTCTTGAACCTATACGCGTTTGGAGCGACCTAAAACCCCGGGTAGATCCCTACTGGCTGGAGCAGGGTAAAGCCTTTAATTTTGAGTTCAGCGATACCATTCGTGTTCGTGGTCAATACGGGCGCATGCTTCTTTTCCTGAATGGACACCGGATTGACAATTTCCGTCAGGAGTATTTCAATGAAGAACAGAATTCTGTAGAATTGACACGAGATATTTTTGAAGATGAAGAAAGATGGGCATCACCGGTTCCGCTTGAACTGCCCCCGAACGTAGCCGAACCCGACTCTGTTGTCCTCAGACCATCTTTTTAAAATCACAACTATTTTTCAGGAATGAATAAACAAGAGGCGAAGGCCAGGGCTGAAGAACTTCGAGAGTTGATCGAAGATGCAAACCGGGCCTACTACCAGGAAGCGAAACCTTTCATTAGTGATTTAGAATTCGATCAGGCTTTGGAGGAGTTGCACAAACTTGAGTCCGAATTTGATCTGGATGTGGAAGGATCACCCTCTCAAAGAGTTGGTGAACAACCCAGCAGCGAATTTCCCAACGTTGAGCATCCGCAGCCTATGCTCAGCCTGGACAACACATACAACGAAGATGAACTTCGTGATTTTGACCGAAGAGTGCGCAACATTCTGGGGGATATTGAATTTACTTACGCCGTTGAAATGAAATTTGACGGCGCTTCTATCCGACTTCGCTACGAAAATGGTGTATTTGTTTTAGGTGCCACACGGGGGGATGGCACAACCGGTGACGAAATCACTCAAAACCTGAAAACCATTTCAGACATCCCTCTTAATGTAGACACCGGAATTGAGATGCTTGAAATTCGAGGAGAAGCTTACATGGAAAAAGAGGCCTTTGTACGCTTAAATGAATACCGGGATGAGCAGGGACTGCAACCGTTTGCGAATCCCCGGAACTCAACGGCCGGATCCCTGAAGATGCAGGATCCGCGAGAAGTTGCGAGAAGGCCCATTCGCTTTTTTGCTTTTGATCTTTTACTGGAAGATCAAACGGATTATCCAACTCAAAAATCAAAAATGGATCTCCTTCGAGATTTGGGGTTTCCCGTTAGCAATAATTTTAAGGTGTGCCAATCCATTGATGAAATATTCGGCGTAATTGAAGAGTGGGACGAACTGAGACATCAACTCCCTTACGAGATTGACGGTGTTGTTTTAAAAGTAAATGAAGATCGATACCGCGATGAACTAGGCTATACATCAAAAGCTCCACGCTGGGCTATAGCATACAAATTTGAAGCCGAACAAGCCTCTACCCTTCTCGAGTCTATAACTCTTCAGGTAGGACGATTGGGTAAGATTACCCCGGTTGCCGAACTAAAAGCTGTGCAACTGGCCGGGACAACCGTAAAAAGAGCTTCTCTTCATAACGAAGATGAAATACTCCGTAAAGATATTCGACCCGGAGACACGGTAGTAATTGAAAAGGCCGGAGAAATTATTCCTCAGGTGCTGAGTGTAGTAAATCCTGACAGAGAAGACAGAGCTCCCTCTTTTTCAATGCCTGAAAATTGTCCGGCATGTAACGAAAAACTGGAAAAGCTGGACGATGAAGTAGCATGGAGATGTATCAATCCGCAATGCCCGCCACAGGTAAGGGAACGAATTAAACACTTTGCATCAAGGGATGCCATGGATATTGATGGCCTTGGAGAGGCGATCGTTGAACAGTTGATCGATGAGAATCTTATCTCAACCTATGCTGATCTCTACAAGCTTGAAAAAAAAGACCTTATTCCATTAGAAAGAATGGCTGAAAAAAGTGCACAAAATTTAACTGAGGCTATTCAAAAAAGTAAAGAACAGCCACTGGAACGCCTCATTTATGCAATAGGCATTCGATTTGTTGGAAAAACCGTGGCAAAAGACCTGGCTTCGAACTTTAAATCGATGGATGCCCTGATAAACGCTTCTGAGGAAGAGATGACTCAGGTTGACTCCATCGGACCAAAAATCGCTGAATCAGTTAAGCTGTTTTTTGATCATAAAAAAAATCTTCAATTGATCGAACAACTGCGGGAAGCCGGCCTCAACTTTGAAATGAGTGAATCAGATGTTGTTTCAAACGTATTAGAAAACAAGAAATTTGTACTCACAGGCTCCTTACCATCGTTAACTCGTAAAGAAGCATCGGATTTGATTGAAAAACACGGCGGTAAAACAAGCTCATCCGTTAGTTCCAACACCGACTTTGTTCTCGCAGGTGAGTCAGCTGGCAGTAAACTAAATAAAGCTCAAAAGCTTGACATACCAATTATTGATGAGGAAGAATTTCTGGATATGATTGGCGAATAACCGTGCCCACACTATCTAAACGATAATTATGATTTATCATTAAAAATCAATTTTTGATAGAACCTCACCTTCCCTATACTATGAATCAGGTACTCGTGACACGTTGAGGTTACCTTTCTACTAATCAATCATTATGAGCATTCTTGAAAAATTGGGTTTAGGCCAAAAAACTCGCAATAGTTCACCCAATATTGGAAAAAAGAAAAAACAGAAACTGAAAGAGGCCGAAAAAAAGAAGATTAAATATCTTCGGATTCTCATTTTCTCAGTATTTGTGATTTCTATCCTCATCACATTGCCGCAAACTACTTTTCAGCCGGTGGCAAGCTACACTATAGGTGAACCCTGGAGGTCTGATGACCTGACCGCACCTTTTACGTTTTCCCTAAAAAAATCGTCTTCAGAAATTGAAGAGGAACGGCAGGAGATCAGACAAAACACACCGCCTGTATTTCATGCCGATCAAAATGCAATTGTTTCTATAGATGCCAGAATCGATTCGGTTTACAGAACACTTCAACCGGTTTTAGACAACTATCTGCAATGGCAAAGAGCTAAGCTTAACAGCGAAAGCACTGCTGATGAAGACAGTACCCGATTTTATCAGGAGAGAAGACTCTCAGGTTTGGATCTCTCAGAAGAAGCCTGGAATACAATATTGAACGATTACGAGTCTAAACGGCTGGAATCGTCAAATGAAACCCTGCTGATTGAACAAGTTCAATCAAATGTCCGCAACATTGCCACCGAACTGCTTAACAGGGGAATTGTAGATCGCACAAAATCGAATATTAAGCAGGAAGAAATTATTGTTCGTAATCTTATTGATCGAACTGAACGTACAATCAATGTGGAGCGTACTTTTGATCCAAATGAAGCTTTGGACTACGCAGAATCCCAACTCCAGAGGTCTCTTACAAGCAGTGCTGCCGAAGTAGGATTCGAAGTATTTTCAAAGATTATAGAGCCAAACTATATCTATAGCGAAGAAGATACAGAAACTATTTTAAGCGAAAAGATGGACAACATCGCCACTACAAAGGGTGCCGTTGAACAGGGTGAAATCATCATTCGCAAGGGCGATATTGTAACGGAAGAGCGTGCAAATATGCTGGAAAGCCTCGCCGAAGCGCGAGCAATTACCGCCACAGACCACGAAAAACTACTGCGATTCATTGGCGAGGCACTAGTCATTATTGCTGCTGCACTTGTCTTTCTTTTCTACATCTATCTTTACAGGCTCAAAATTTTTAATAACCCATCCATGTTTCTGCTGGTCTTTATTGTGATGGGGTTATTCATACTAGGAAGCGCGGCTATATATCAGTTAGAGAGCGTTAACAGCTATATAGTGCCTATAGCCGTAGCTCCAATCATTCTCACTATCATTTTTGACTCGCGGGTTGGACTTACAGCAACTATTACTATGGCTATGATTACAGGCATCATACATGATAACAGCTTTGAATATCTGATAGCCACTACCGTTGCCTGTAGCCTCGGTGTTTTTTCTGTGCGAGATATTAAAAATAGATCACAGTTCTTCTTTACAACACCCGGGGTTGTGATGGGAAGTTATCTTTTTGTATTGGGAGGTTTCGCGTTAACACGCTATACCGGTCTTGATCAGTTTTCAACAGATGTACTTTTTGTTGTTATCAATTCAATCTTTATTCTCTTCACCTATCCACTCATCCTATTGATTGAGAAGCTCTTCAAAATCACCACTGATTTTACTCTGTTAGAGCTGGGCGATACCAATCTGCCATTAATGAAAAAATTAATGAACGAAGCGCCGGGAACCTTTCACCATAGCCTCCAAGTGGCGAATCTTGCGGAATCTGCAGCATCAGAAATTGGGGCGAATGGACTATTGTGCCGGGTTGGCGCCATGTATCACGATATTGGTAAAATGGATAAGCCGGCCTATTTTATTGAAAATCAGAATAAGTCGAACGACCACGATAAGCTAAAGCCAAAAATGAGTGCGTTGGTTATTAAAAACCATGTTAGCGAGGGAGTCAAGATTGCAAAAGAACACGATCTCCCGAATGTGATTATTGAATTTATTAAAACGCACCACGGTACCTCACTGATTAAATATTTTTACGGCAAAGCTCAAAATCAGAAAGAGACAATACCTGAAGAAGATTTTCGGTACGACGGCCCTATTCCATATACCAAGGAACAGGGTATTCTGTTGCTTGCTGATGGTGTTGAGGCAGCATCAAGGGCGATGAAGGATCCCAATTACAGCAAGCTCGAAAATCTTATTAACAGACTTATAGACGACAATATTAATGATGGTCAGCTCAGTAACTGCCCTCTTACGTTCAAGCATATACAGACCATTAAAAATTCATTTCTGAATATCCTGGTTGGAGTCTATCACAGCAGGATTGAGTATCCTGAGGAAAAAAAGAAGAAAAAACAGAACGAAGAAAAGTCTAAGCAAGAGGACGATAAACAGACTTCTGCAGAAAACCCTCCAATCGACGAGGAAAAGGACAGTAACGAGAAGAGTGGGATTTAACGGATGGCAGCGTTCGAGTCTGAACTGAAGCAATATTTACAGTTCATCAAACTTGAAAAAGGTTTGACAAAAAATTCGACTCTCTCGTATGAAAATGATCTTCGCAGATATCTTCATTTTGTATCCCATTCGTTAAAAATTTCCGGCCTTGATGGCATTACGCTGAATCACATTGAGCAGTATCTCGAAGAGCTTACCAATATGGAGCTGGCCGTGAGTACGATCGCCAGAAATATTTCCAGTATTCGCAGTTTTCACGAGTTTATTGTAGTCGAAAAGCTGGCTGATGCCAATCCGGCCGAACTCATTGAGTTGCCTAAAAAAGCAAAAAAACTACCTGAGGTGTTGAATCCTTATGAGGTTGAAGCCATTATCAATGAGGCAGATCGAACTACATTTGCAGGTATACGTGATGCTGCAATCCTGGAAACTCTTTACGCAAGCGGGATGCGGGTTAGCGAACTAACCGATCTGGAAATGAACCGCCTTTTTTTTGAAATCGGATTTATTCGCGTTGTTGGAAAAGGAAACAAGGAGCGATTGGTTCCGGTAGGTGAAATCGCACAACAAGCTGTCGAACACTACATCGAAACGGCACGGAAAGAATTTTTAAACCCCAAAAAACCGGGTAAATCAGAAAATAAAATATTCCTGAATCAGCGAGGGGGGCCTCTCACAAGGATGAGTATCTGGAATATTGTTAACAAGTATGCTCAAAAAGCCGATATTGAAAAAAATGTTTATCCCCATATATTTAGACATTCTTTTGCCACTCATCTGCTTGAAGGGGGTGCAGATCTTAGAGCTGTGCAGGAGATGCTTGGACACACCTCCATCATTACAACTGAAATTTATACTCACGTTGATCGTTCATTACTGCATCAGGTGCACAAAGATTTTCACCCCCGAGCCTAAAAACACATCAAATAATCTAACTTTCGTCCCATGTTGAGAATTCTGGTCACGCTGCTTCTATCCGCTCTCTTTTTCATTTCGCAACAAGATCTTTCCACAGCCCAGGTAAGCCAGCCTGAAAACTATCAAAATGGCGTTGTTACTTCTGCCGACCGCTATGCTTCTGAGGCCGGTCTCGAGATACTTCAAAAAGGAGGGAATGCCATTGATGCTGCAGTAGCCGTACAATTTGCTCTGGCAGTCACACTTCCCCGGGCCGGTAATATTGGTGGTGGGGGTTTTATGGTACTTCACACCGATGATGGAGAAATTAATACATTGGATTTCAGAGAAAAAGCACCGTCCAGAGCAACGAGAGATATGTATCTGGATGATGAAAGAGAATTTGTTAGTGATAAAAGTAAAATTGGGGGATTAGCCCCGGGTGTACCCGGTACAGTTGACGGAATGGTTACAGCATTGGAAAGATATGGAACTTTGGCTCTTGAAATTGTGATGGAGCCTGCCATTCGACTAGCTGAGGAAGGATACATTTTAACTCACTCCCACGCCCGATCATTAAACCGGGCCGCCGATCGACTGCGTGAATTTGATGGATCTAAGGAAGCTTTTATCAAAACGGATAGTTCTCCATGGGAAGCCGGAGATCGGTTTATACAAAAAGATCTGGCAGAAACATTGAAACGTATTGCCAGTATGGGGCGCAGAGGATTCTACTCCGGACTCACCGGCCGTTTAATTGTAGAAGAGATGAATCGTGTTGGCGGTATCATAACCCTGCGTGACCTCAGAGATTACAAAAGCGTGTGGCGTGAACCCATTAAAGCGGAGTTTTATGATTACGAGCTATTTATGATGCCACCCCCAAGCAGTGGCGGTGTTGTTATCAAGCAAGTACTGAACATGTTGGCCGAAATGAATATTGATAACTATAGCCTCAACAGCGCCGATTATGTTCATCGACTTGCCGAAGCGTTACGCAGATCATTTGCAGATCGAAATTACTGGCTTGGAGATCCTGACTTTTTTGAAATTCCGCTTTCAGAGCTACTCGATGAAAATTATTTATCGAATCGTATATCTGATTTTAATCCTGAATTAGCATCTTCGAGTGACTCCGTTACTCAAGGTCAAGTCAATAGCGTATTGGAAAGTGATGAAACCACCCATTTTAATGTAGCAGACCGATATGGAAATGTTGTTGCCGTAAACACTACACTGAATGGGTCCTTCGGAAGTTTCGTAACCGTAACCGATGCAGGTTTTTTGTTGAATAATGAAATGGATGATTTTTCAGCGAAACCCGGAGAACCCAATATGTTCGGGTTGATCGGGGCAGAGGCCAATTCCATTGAACCTGGAAAGCGCATGTTGAGCAGTATGAGTCCGACCATCGCTCTTAAAAACGGCAGGCCGGTTTTTGCAGGAGGCGGTGCCGGCGGACCCAGAATCATCACCGCTACACTACAGAATTTTCTGAATATGGCTCTTTTTGAAATGAATGCCGAGCAGGCTATTGCAGCTCCCAGAATTCATCATCAATGGTTACCGGACAGGCTTTTTGTTGAAGGGCTTTATTTTTCGGATGATACTGTTAAAAAATTGGAATCATATGGTCATCAAGTGCAAAAAATTGGCAATATAGCACTCACTCATATCATCATGATTAATGAGGAAGGCAGTGTAATGAGCGGAGCTTCGGACAGTCGGGGTGATGGCTATGTAGCGGGGTATTAAAGAATGTAAGTACGATATAAAGGAAATGAATTTAGCTATATTTTGAATTCACTTTATTACTAAGACAGAAGAAATTTCTTTTTCTAAATTCTTATCCCTAACTCAGGTTCATTAACCCGCTTCTGAATCTATCTTTTCTTCCTCAATCACAACTGAGCTTTTATTTGTTTCCAGCGGGTTTATGGGAAAGAGAATTGCGATAGAGTTTTTATGATCATCCAGGATCATTTCTCCTTTAATTTGTTTGGTAAGCGAACGAACCAATTTCATACTCAGCTCTGTTTTGTTCTCCCAATCGAACAAATATGGTGGTAACTGTCCATTTTCCCGAACCACAATATAAAACTGTTCCGTATCTGAGTAGAGATCGATACTAACCACTCCTTCTACATCATTTTCATATACATTTTCATAAACCTGACTTAAAATCTCGTTTATAACCATACACACAGGAACTGCACGTTCCAAGTCCATAAGCAGATCACCGGCATGAAGTGAAATATTAGCCCCAGTATTCTGATTGCGATAATCTTGCTCAAGCCGGTTCGATAATTTGATCACATAAGATTTTAAATTCAGTGAATTATGACTTCCACTTTGGGAAAGGAGTTCATGCAGTAAAGAAATAGCCCTAATTCTGGATTTGGAATCTCTTAGCGTTTCAACCAATGAATCATCCCCGGTGCGTTTCAGCTGAAGCTCAAAGAGAGCCAGAATAATACCGAGGTTATTCTGAACCCTGCCATGAATCTCATTCAGTAGAAGGTCTCTTTCAGATACTGCTCTTTCTAAATCAACCTTTTGTTTTTCGAGCTTTGAAGTCTGTTTTGTAACCTCATCACGTAAACTGTTATTCCATGAGGAGACCAGATAAATACCGGTAAGACCGACAGTTATAATTATACCTATTGAAATCCAAAAAATGAGTTGATACGACTCTGTTGCCTGAAAAACTCGCTCTGCGACTATTACTTCAGAGTTCACAACTGCCTCGGTAATTCCGCGATTTCCTAAAATCCGTCCCCCTACTACAAACATAAGCACAACTACAACCACAGAAGATATGGCTCCATAGATCCACCCAAGTGTAACTTCTTGCCTTGGAGTAGGTTTCATCAAATGGTTATTTCTCAATTTTAGAATAGCAGGTGAAAATATGGATAGAAGAGGCCCTATAATCAAAATTGACTGAAAAAATGCGCCGGTCCACCAGCCATTCCAAATCTTGACGGTCAGAACTGCATCAATACCCTGATTTAAACTCCACACAAAGGAACCCAGCGAGCTTGCCATAGCTGCAACCAGTGAAACCACCGTATAAAATGCAATACTTTTAATACTTCGCAGATCGATGGATGCCGGGACACAGTGATATGCCAATGCATAAATTCCAAGTCCCAGAACAAATGAGAACGCAAATAACAATGACCACTCAATGGGCATTTCGGCAGAAAAGGCAATTACAAAAGATGAGAGAAATACCGGAATAAACCCCCACTCAAAACCAAACCAGAACAACAGCAGTGATCCAATGATAAGCGGTGGATAGATTAGAAAAAAAGTAATAACGTTTACCTGATCTACATTCACTGCTACCCAACTCTCAGGTATCATTGACAAAACCGAATAGATTGATAACCCTATCAAAACAACCCATCCTATTATGGTTGCTATAACTTTCAGTTTTTCACTCTCTAGTTTTCCTAAAAGCTGATCTAGTGCTACCGGATTCCAATAGTAGTTTTTTTCTCCATTTTTAGTGCCCTTCTCTGTCATATGCCCTTTATTTTATTAGAATATTTTAATATATCATTTTTAAAACGTTTCAGCACACATACTGTTGAATATTCTAATACTATCTGTGGCATAACGGATTAATACCGGCGCGCCTCTTAAAATTGCTAGTTATTTAAAAGTAAGGGGGATTCGAGTATACGGTAAGGTTACAATCACTGTGTGTGATTATTCATATCTGAAAACTACCAAAGCAGTGTTTTACAGCAAGTTCCAGATCATCGACAGTGCTACGGCAATCATTAAAACAGAAAAACCCATTTGCACTCTGCTTGCTGCCGTTTTTTTATTGAGTTTCACACCGAGAAAGCCTCCGAAAAAAGCTCCCACAACCAGTGGTAAACTTGTTCCAAAATCGACATATCCAAGTGTAAAGGCGGTAACTCCTTCAGGTGAACCGGATAACATTGCAAATTGAAGCCACCCTGAAAGTGAAATCAAGACAATTGCTAAAGATGAGATACTAATGGCTTTTGAAATGGAGAGTCTGTACCAGAGATTGAGAATGGGGACCAATACGACTCCGCCCCCTACACCTGCCATTGACGAAATCAATCCGCCAAAACCGCCGGCTCCAAATTGTTTGAGCAAACCCGGATTTTTGGCTTTTAATTGTAGTGTTACATTCGATTTACTCCTCCGGTAGAATAGGATTGAAACAAATATCAGCAAGATCACAAAAAAGGAGACAAACACATCCTCTGTATAAAAACTGCTGGTAACGATACTTTTTCCAACATAAACCCCCAGGGATCCTAATAATCCAATTATAATTCCCTCCTTCCAATGAGCATTTCTATGGTTTCTTTGCTGTATGGAACTGCTTGAAGCTGCAATAAATGTACAAAATAGGGATGAACCTATCGTCCAGGAAACAGGTGAACTCACTTCGAGCGCTGTAAAAAGAAAAAATAGAATAGGTGAAAAAAGTAAACCTCCGCCTACTCCAAAAAAACCGGCAATAATTCCGGCTATCACCCCTAAAATGAGCAGCAAAATAAACATTTAGATCTGTATTGATCCTGTCATATAAGTGACGGCCGACCCGCCAATTTCAACTCGATCACCCAGCTGTATACAATGAATTTGTCCACCCCGCTTTGAATGCTGCCGAGCCACTAACTCTTTTTTTGATAACCTATTTGACCAGAATGGAGTCAATAGTGTATGTGCCGAACCCGTAACAGGATCTTCGGGCACACCCACCGAAGGAGCAAAAAATCGACTGACAAAATCAACATCTTTCCCCGGTGCAGTAACAATAATACCTCGTGCCTCCATTTTTTCCAGAATTCTAAGATCCGGTCTCATTTTGGCAACAGTCTCTTCATCACTCACCAATACCAGCAAATCCACATTCATTCCTGTGAAAATTGGAATGGTTCCCAATGCATCGGGTATTAATTTCGGAACCGGAATTTTATCCGGTGGCTGTGATGGAAAATTCATCCAATAGAGATCGTCTCGTTTTTCAACAGTCAGCAGGCCACTGTTTGACTCAAAACGAATCACTTTCTCGTTGTACCCTTCATGCTCAAAAAGCACATGTGCTGTAGCTAACGTAGCGTGGCCGCAGAGGTCAACCTCGGTTGTAGGTGTAAACCACCGAAGACGATAGGATCCATCTTTGTTCTGAAGATAGAAAGCTGTTTCTGAAAGATTGTTTTCCGATGCTATTTGCTGCAAAGTACGAACATCAGGCCAGGTAGTAAGAGGTACGACAGCAGCCGGATTACCTGAAAAAATATGTTCTGTAAACGCGTCAACTTGAAAAAGTTTCATCTGTAGATCTTTTTCTCAAAATGTACAAAATAGAAATGAGGATTACACTTTGTAACCAAAATTACAAAAGTACAGAAAGTTAGTTCAACACCTCTATTCGCTGACGAGCCATACGTTTTGCCTCATCATTGTTCCCCTGTTCCAAAACCTTCTGATAATATTGAGCCGCCTCTTCAGAATTATTCATTCTCTCACTTGTCCTTCCGGCTTGATATGCGGAGAGAGCCTGAAGGGGACGCCCCCCCGGATTTGGAAGCTGTTTTCCTATATCGTATGATCTTTTAAAAGAATCCCGTGCCTCATCTAAATTACCCATTTGATACTCTGCCAGCCCCAGCCAGTAATGAATCTCTTCCTCTAAAATATTTCTGTCCTTTTCAGGTAAATTTGCGCTCTTTTCAAGAATCGCTTCTGCAAATTCGATGACCTCCCTGTACCGTTTTAAATGATTCAAAGTTCGTGTATAAAGCCTGCTATAAAATGTATTTTTAGGATATTGGTTTACCAATTCATGAAAATGACCAAGAGCTTTCTTGTAGTTACTTTCGTAGTTCAAATGAATATTACCCAAAAAGTATGTAGCCTCAGGTCTTGCAAAAACGCCTTCTTGTGATGCTATTTCCAACTGTTTGAGCCCCTCTTCCCGGTCACCATCAGGCAAAAACCATGAAACCGCACGCACCACCGGATAATTTTCAGGTATGTAGGCGGCATAGTACCGTTTCATTCCCTCTGCAAAGGTGTTATCCGCTAAACCGGGAACCACTTCCATGAGCCTGGAATAGGCTTGATAGGCTTTTCGCCCAATATTGGCTGCCGTCAGCCACTCTTCCCTGTTTGAATAATGGCGGGCCGTGTATCCGTTGGCAGTCGCCCGGATAATGAGTGCATCAGGATGATCGCGATGTCTTCTTAGTAATTTCGAAGCTTCATAGTCTGCCTTCTTCATCACATTGAAGAATTCTTCATCGTGCTCTGTGTTGTGAAGATCGTTTAGCACCGTCCACCACAACTCCATGCCATCCCACAATGTCCACAAAGGGTGATCAGGATGTGATTCTATCCAGGGCTCGAGAATTAGCCTGGCTCCTTCTTGATTTTGATTATAAAGAGAGTCAATGGCCGCTTGCGCGTCAACTTTGAAGTTTTCATTCTCGATAAGAGCCGCTGTTTGCCCGGCAGATTGAGACACGCTTAGCAGACTAAATAGAATAAATAGTACCAAACCGTTAAGTTTAGAGGTCAGAAGACGCATAATTGAAAACTGTAGATGCTACTTAAGATTTTTCAGAAACCAACCTTCCGTCAAATCAAGCACTTCTTCAAATGCCTTTGGAAAGTTCTCCTCTTCAAACGGGTGAGCAACATTAAACGTATGGCCGGCATTATTAATCAGACGTACCTCTTTTTGATCAGCCGGACAAGCTCTGTAAAGCTTTTCTGACTCGCTGTATGGCACAGCTTCATCATCCTTTCCGGCAATGAACATCGAGGGGATATGCAGTTCTTCAACCCTTTTTATCGCCATCAGACGGTCTGCGTTGGCTAAGGCATCATCATACACCTCTTTACCAATTTTCATGATCTGATTAGTGCGCGAATTTTTGATCTCTGTGTAGCCTTTCGTTTTCCAATCGTCAATCATGCTGTCACTCCAGCGATCATTGTAATTGGCCACTGCACTCCAGGTCACCAGAGTCATTATTTCTGAATATTCTGCTGCTGCTGCTACAGCTGTGTGTCCACCTCGGGAATGGCCGATAATTCCAATTCGGTCCGAATCCAAAACAAATTTATCAGACGTGATTTCTTTACTTTTTACGGCTTCAATGATTATCCCAACATCATCCAAGTCCCTGCTGAGGGTCTCTTTTTCAAACAGGTTAAGCTGATCAAAATCCATCATGTTTTTACCGACCCCGTTGTAGGAAAAGTTCATTGCCAGCACCCCAAAACCGACCTTTGAAAGCTCTTCGCATGCATCGGGAAAAGCACCCCAGTCTTTAAATCCCTTAAAGCCGTGAATGAAAATGATGAGTGGCAGAGAGGATCCTGAAGCTGAGAAGGGAGTATAAAGATCGTAATAGATCGGCAATCCTCCCTCTGATTCTACAGCGCCGGATTTTTTATCTACTCTACTTGCTTTCATCAGCCCTCTTTGTTGAAATCAAGTGTATCCAGTTTAACAAGTTTCCGAAGATCATTAATCTCTTTCTGTTTGAGATAACGCCATCTTCCCACCCGCATGTCTTTATCGTTTAAACCTGCATAACGTACTCGTTTTAGCTTTTTCACTTCTGCATCAAAATAATTAATCATGCGTCGGATCAGATGATTCCGGCCTTCAAACACCGTGATGATAATAATATTGGGTTTGTATCCACTTCTTTGAACCTTTGTCGGTTGAATAGGGCCGTCTTCCAACTCAATTCCATTTCTCATCTCAATCAGCTCGTCATCCGTTAAAATTCGGTCCGTTTCCACCTCATATGTTTTTTTCACCTTGTAACTCGGATGCATCAGCCTGTGAGCCAGGTCACCGTCATTTGTCAAAACCAGAAGTCCCATAGTATTTCTGTCCAGTCGACCTACCGGATACACTCTATAGCCGGTAGCGTCTTCTATCGCGTCGAGAACGGTATTTCTGTCTTTTTCATCATCTGTAGTGCTGATTGTATCTTTACCCTTATTCAGCAAGATGTAAACAAATGGCTCCAGTGAAACTCGTTGGCCATCAACCTCAACCTTGTCATCCGCGGATACTTTAGTGCCAAGCTCAGTAACCACTTTGCCATTGATTTTAACCTTTCCGGCTTCGATATATTCGTCTGCATCTCTTCTGGAGCAAAATCCGGCATGAGCAATAAATTTGTTCAGCCGAATTTCATCCCTGAGATAACTCTCCTGTTCAGCCCGGTTGGACCTGTCGGGGCCCTTTCTTGCTTTTTTGGCTTTTCTCGGTTTGGACGTACTTTTCTTCTGGCTGAAAGGCTCTTCCTTTCCTCTTTTTCTGTCGGGTCTTTGTTGGCGCTGTGGACGTTCCGGGCGTTTTTTCTTCATTTTATTAAACTAAAAAGTTAAATCTAATTTTTTATAAGGTGCTCAATCTGCCTAAAGATAACAATCATATGGCACCTGATTAGCAATTCCAATAGTGTGCTAAATCTCGAAAAGTTTTAAGGCTAAATGTATTTATCTCCCCTTACTACTTTTACAGGGTTTGCATATACTATAACAGCATAATTTTCGAAGTAGTGTTCAGCAACTTGATCGATTATGTTATTTCCTACTTCTCGACTTACCACGGCTTCAATTTTGATATTTTTGCCTTCAAAATCACTAACCCTTGTACCTCTTGAGCCCTCTCCCTCAACATCCGTAATTGTGTATCCTTTACCGCCATTTTTCTTGATCAGATCTACCAAATCATCTCTCAAAATTCTCTCAGATATAATGGTTACCAAAAACAGTTCTGTTAACTTCATATTAACCTCCAAACCAAGTTGCAATTACATAGTATAATGGAATACCCAGCGTAATGTTAAAAGGAAAAGTTATTCCAAGTGATGCTGTAAGGTAAAGTGTAGGACTTGCTTTTGGTAATGCAATTCTTACAGCTGCAGGGGCTGCAATGTAACTCCCGCTGGAAACCATAGCGGCAAATACAGAACTGCCTGCTACACTTAGACCTGACCAGAGCCCTACTAAAACTGCCATAAACCCAAAGAGGATAGGCACTATTATTCCAAATCCCAACAAGAAAAAGCCCGCTCTTTTCAAATCACCGAGCCTGCGTGCGGTAATCATCCCAAGTTCCAGTAGAAAAAGCACTAAAGCCCCCTGGAAACCATTTACAAAAAATGGGGCTACCGGTTCAAAACTTTTAGGACCTGCCAAATATCCAATTATCAATCCTCCAAGCAACAAAATTATACTGCTGCCTGTTACAACTTCGTGAAGTGCTTTTTTAACAGAACCTGAACCTGAATTAATAATTTGAGGTATCATCAAAGCAACAATAATTCCCGGCACCTCCAGCAATGCAACAAGGGCAGGAAGAAAACCCTCGGGAGAGTCTCCTAAACTTTCAGCATAGCTGATAGCAGCTATGAATGTTACTGCCGAAACAGAACCGTAATGTGCAGCAATACCCGCCGCGTTTGAGACATCAAATTTACCCATATATCTCAATACTGCATATGCAATGAGTGGGGTTAAAATACCTAAGGAAATTGTAGCAACAACTGGCCAAATGAAGTCAGAAAAAGCCGTAGTGCTAAGTTCAACCCCCCCCTTTAATCCAATTGCAAGCAGCAAGTAGATCGATAAGGCCTTATAGATAGGTTGCGGAAATTCAAGATCACTCTTAACTACTTTTGCAACGATTCCCAAGACAAAAGCCATCACAATAGGTGATGTAAAATTTGATAGCAGAGATTCCATTAACAGTATTATATTTTTTTCAACTTAAAACCATCGAAACTAAATAAAAAAACCGGGAAATATAAGAGCGAAGTAGCCCTATTCTAAAAATTGGTAAACGAATAAAATTCAACTTATGATTGCGTGGATATTTTTATTCTTTGCAAATTGAATGAAACTCCTTGCAACCGGGCTCAACTTTTTACCTTTGGGATAAACCAATTTCCAGTTATTCACATAGGGTAAACCTTTAACGTCCAAAACAGATATTTTGCCCATTTTTTCTTCATTTAGCAAGCTGTATCGCGACACTAATGAAATTCCTATTCCAGCCATAATTGCTTGTTTCACAGCTTCGTTCGTACTCAACTCCATTACAATTTTTGGATTAATGCTTTCCTGATTTAATAAACTTTCCATCACCAGTCTGGTTCCAGACCCTGTTTCCCGGATCAAAAAGTCGTACTTTTTAAGATCTTCCCACTGGATATTTTTTTTATTTGCAAGATCATGATTGGGTGAAGCAGCCAGCACCAATGGATTTGACAAAAATCCGATCTGCTCCAACGCTATTCCCTCTGGCAATTGTGAAAAAACAGCCAGGTCACATGCATTTTCTTTTAATTGAGACGCAACTTCAATTCGGTCTGTTACTTTTAAAGATATCTGTACGTGAGGCAACTCATCTCTGAATTTTCCAAGGATGTAAGGCATGAAATATTTCGCGGTTGACACCACCACAATACTTAATTTACCCTTCATCACCCCTTTTAATTCATCAAGCGCCATCTCCAAAGACTTAAGCTCACTCTTAATTTTCTTCTGTGAGTTATAGAGCTCAACTCCTGCATCAGTCAAGTAAAGCTGCTTACCTATTACCTCAATAAGGTCAATGTCGAAGTGTTCCTGTAATTTCTTTACCTGAATTGAAACCGCAGGCTGACTCATAAATAGCTCTTTAGCTGCTTTGGTAATGCTTTTGTTTTTTGCCACTGATGCAAAAACGTCCAGTTGATGTAGCGTAAATGACATAAACGATAACTTATGATTATAATCATTTATGTTAATTATTATTTATACAAAAAGCACCCTATTTTTTCGCCGCATATTCAACATTTAAACAAAAAATAATGAGCTTTACGAAAACAATTACTGTGGCGCACGGAGACGGAATTGGTCCTGAGATAATGGATTCTACCTTAAAAATTCTAGATGCGGCTAATTCTAATCTCATTTATGAGTCAATTGAAGTAGGTGAAAAAGTTTATAACAAAGGTATTAAAGCGGGGATCGAAGATAAAAGCTGGGACATAATCTCAAAGAATAAAATTCTGCTAAAAGCTCCTATTACTACCCCCCAGGGAGGCGGTGTGAAAAGTTTAAATGTAACATTGCGAAAGACTCTCGGCCTTTTTGCAAATGTAAGGCCATGCAGGGCTTACCATCCATTTGTTAAAACCAAACATCCGGATATGGATGTAATTGTAATCCGCGAAAATGAAGAAGATACATACGGCGGTATCGAGCACAGACAAACCTTTGAAGTATACCAATGCCTTAAATTAATCACCCTTCCCGGTACTGAACGAATCGTACGCTACGCTTTTGAGTATGCAAAATCGAATGGCCGAAGTAAAGTAACCTGTCTTACAAAAGACAATATCATGAAACTGACGGATGGTCTTTTTCACGATGTGTTTAAAACAGTTTCCAAAGAGTACCCACACATCGAATCAGAAAATTTAATTGTGGATATTGGAACTGCCAGACTAGCAGACACTCCTGAGCGGTTTGATGTAGTAGTTATGCCGAACTTGTACGGAGATATTGTTTCAGATATCACAGCTCAGATTTCAGGATCAGTGGGTATGGTGGGCTCAGCAAATATTGGAACAAAAACAGCTATGTTTGAAGCAATTCATGGATCAGCCCCGGATATTGCCGGCCATAATATTGCAAATCCTTCGGCTCTCATTCAAGCTTCTGTAATGATGTTAAGGCATCTTGGGCAGTTTACTCAAGCGGATAATATTCAAAATGCCTGGCTTAAAACTCTTGAAGATGGAATTCACACTCCTGACATATTTAATAACGACAGCAAGCTCAAAGCTTCCACTCAAGATTTCACCCAAGCTGTAATCGAGAGATTAGGACAGAAGCCGGCAACACTTTCAAAAGTTTCTACATCCGGAGCCGTTAATTTTCAGATCCCGGCATTAAAATTGAGCAGGTCAGAAAATAAACCTTCTGCAACTCAAAAAAGGACTCTTACCGGAGTGGACGTATTTATCTATTGGGAACCCCAAAATATAAATCTACTTGCTCAAAGACTTAATGACGCAGCCAGTGAGGAGTTTGAACTGACCATGATTACAAATCGAGGTACAAAAGTATGGCCAAATGGTAATCCAGAAACTTTTTGTACAGATCATTGGCGATGCAGATTTAAATCTATGAATGGGAAAGCCACTCAGTTCAAAGTTGTTGATCTTCAAAAAAGATTAACCAAACATGCTATAGATATCATTAAAACGGAAAACCTTTATCTGTTCGACAATGAACCCGCCTTTTCGTCCGGCCAAGGTGAATAAAATCGATATAGCAGTTAGTCCGTCGTCCATTTGCTATCAGAAATGCTTTTCAGCTCAATGAAACTGACTTGCCTTTTCTTTAAATTTAGATGCTATTTCTAATTAATAAGTAAAAATGATAGACAACTATTTCCCTAGAGCAGTACCCATTCCCAAACTCCAAGAATTTGTACTAGAAAAACTATCTAAAAAAAACTTAAACCAAAAAAATACACTTTGGGCAACCTCGGTTTGTAGTGACGAAGTTAATCAGAGTCTTCATCAGCTAGATGAATATTTTGAAACATTTGGGCCTTTTATCCTTGGGGGTATTTCAGGAATCCCTTTTGCGGGCAAGACTGGTTTTAAAGCTTTTTCAAGCCATATACCAGATAATGGAGGTGCTTTTATTGTCTATGGACCTCATGTTGGAATTACTCAAGAAGGTGAAATCGGAAAAGTACACCGGGCCGGGCAACAACTTAATACTTCAAGTTGCGGTTCAGTCATAGGAGCACTCAATACATTAAAAAATAATGAGAATTCTAAAAAGCCACAGTATGATTATCAACAGGAGGAGGTGAAAAATCTTCTTCGAAAAAATTGGAAAAAACTTTCCAATTCAGAAGACCAAGTCATAACTGCTACTGAAATAACATATGATGAGATTAAACATGAAATCAGGGAAATCATCACTTCCTGTCTTTCCTATTTAGAAGGTAAGCCACTGTTGGCCGTCGGCGGAATATTGATCAATACAGACCCCTCTGATGAAGACTTATTTGAAATCAGAGATATAGATTGGTATTAAAATGCTTCTTAAACATTTAAAAAAAAGTAGCGGCCAAGCTATATTTTAAAGACGTTGGATTATAAACTTCCGTCGTCATCATCCTTTTTTTTCGGTACCGGATCGTATCCTGAACTACCCCATGGATGACATTTCGAAATTCGTTTTATACCCAGCCAAGTACCTTTCAAAACTCCCCACTCCTCAATGGCTTCAATTGTGTAGTTAGAGCAGCTTGGTACGTGCCTGCAGCTTGGACCCATAAAGGGAGACAAAATCGCCTGATAGATCTTAATCAGACCTACAAAAATCCATTTCAAGACTTTTTGGATACTATGAAGCATTAAATTCGTAGGTGGTGTTTCCGCTTTTGTCGTCCTTCAAACGGATCCCAATTTCCAAAAGGTCATCCCTGATTTTATCAGATGTGGCAAAATCTTTCTTCTCTCGAGCTTCAGCACGAATTTCAATCAGAAGTTGAACCAGCTCATCCGTTTTACTATCGTCTGATTTGGTGTGCGCCTTCAAGCCCATCACGTCAAATACAAACTCATTCATAGTTTTGGAAAGAGATGTAAATGCAGAAATAGATAGTTCAGATTTATTGATTTGACCATTGTGGAGTGCATTCACTTTGCTGCTCAAATCGAAGAGTGCAGCAAGAACGAGAGCCGTGTTAAAATCATCATTCATGGCTGAATGACAACGATTGCAAGCGTCCAGAATTTCATTATCTATTTTTCCATCAGTACCGTTTTTGGGCGGATCCATTTTGTTCAGGGTATCTACGGCATTCATCAGCTTTTGATAACCTTTTTCTGCAGCAGCAAGTGCTTCGTTTGAAAAGTCTATTTTACTTCTGTAATGACTCTGAAGCATAAGAAAGCGCACTACCATAGGATCATACGCTTTATCCAGTTTTACATGGTCACCGCCAAAGAGCTCTTCCAGATTTATAAAGTTTCCGGCACTTTTACTCATCTTGGAACCGTCTATGGTCACCATATTGTTGTGCATCCAGTAGTTCACCGGATCGTGGCCGTGAGCGCCTCTGCACTGAGCTATTTCAGCTTCATGGTGAGGAAACTGCAAGTCCAGCCCGCCGCCATGAATATCAAATTTTTCTCCCAAATATTTCGTGCTCATCGTGGTGCACTCGAGGTGCCAGCCGGGAAATCCAACACTCCATGGTGAACGCCATCGCATGATGTGCTCCGGATTCGCCTTTTTCCAGAGTGCAAAATCGTACGGACTTTTCTTCTCTTCCATTCCTTCAGTGCCGCGACTGCCAACTTGTAAATCTTCCAGAACTTTGCCCGAAAGTGTTCCATAGTCGTTACTCTCACGATATTTCATCAAATCGAAATAGACACTTCCATTTACTTCGTAAGCGAATCCGTTTTCCAAAATTTTTTCAATCAGCTCAATCTGTTCTATGATGTGGCCAGATGCCGTCGGTTCGATACTTGGCCGAATACAGTTCAGTGCATCCATACCTTCATGGTACTTTATGGTGTAGGTCTGAACCACTTCCATCGGTTCAATCTCTTGTAGACGGGCTTTTTTAGCAATTTTGTCTTCTCCCTGTTCAGCCTCTTCATTTTCGAGATGTCCTACATCTGTAATATTCCGAACATATCGAACTTTATATCCAAGATGCTTAAGGTATCTGTAAACAATATCAAAAGTGATGGCTGCCCGGGCATGTCCTAAATGTGGATCTCCGTAAACGGTTGGACCACATACATAAAGACCAACAAAAGGCGGCTTGATCGGTTCAAACAGTTCTTTATTTCGTGATAAACTGTTGTAAAGATGCAGTTTTGATTGCTCCTTCTGTGCCATTGTTATCTTTTAAAGATCCTGAAATTGTTGATTATCCTAAAATATTAACCGAACGATTTGGTATCAGGCCATATCGGTTTGAGTTTTAATATAATCAATAAACCGTTGCTGAGTTATCTCATCCTTGAATTGGCCTCTGTAATCAGTAGTAACCGTACTGCTTTCCCTGTCTTGAATTCCACGTGTAGAAACACAAAAATGCTTACTTTCGATAAATACAGCCACATCCTTCGATTCCAATGCAGTTTCCAACTCATCTGCTATCTGCAATGTCAATCGTTCCTGCACTTGTGGACGCCGGGCATAATAATCCACCACCCGGTTAATTTTAGACAGTCCGATAACTTTGCCGGTACTGTAATAGGCAACGTGAGCCTTCCCAATGAATGGCAAAAAGTGGTGCTCACAAAAAGAAGTTACATTAATATTTTTTACCACAACCATATCGCCATACTCATACTTGTTGCCAAATTTTCTGGCATCCGGACGATTCTTAGGGTTCAGGCCTTTAAAAATTTCCTTCACGTACATTTTGGCAACACGTTGGGGAGTACCGCTTAAACTCTCGTCGTTCAGGTCTAATCCCAAAGCTTCCATAATTTTGGCGAAATGTTTTTCAATCACTTCAATTTTTTCGCCATCCGTTAATTCAAAAGCGTCTTCTCTAAGTGGTGTTTTAACAGAAGTGGATATGTGATCATCTCCAATTTCGTCTGCTTCTGTATGGTCTAGTTCCAGTGAACCGACTGCATTTTTTTCTTTACTCATTGATTAAAAAATCTGTGTATAAATATCTTTTTTTTCAGCTTTAAAGTTACGGGTTCCTGTTTCAATATCATAATAGATGAAACGATAGAGACACATCACTAAAAGCTATCATAACGGTTCAAATTAAGCCTTTTCTTTTTTAAAAGTATTAATTACTCCACCGTCCAACAGCGATTTTAACTGCCGCCCGCTCAATGTATGTCGTACGGTAAATTCACTGTCTTTCGTAACGTTCTTAACCGTTATTTTTTCTCCGGATTTTAGCTGCTGCCTGATATCCTCAACTTTTAGAATATCTCCCTGATCGATTGACTCGTAGTCATCATCATCGATAAATTCGAGAGGAGCAATACCAAAATTGGCCAGATTTTGCCACCCTATGCGGGCGTAACTTTTGGCAATAACAGCACGCTGCCCTAAATATCTTGGAGCAATTGCTGCATGTTCACGGCTTGAACCTTGTGCATAGTTCTCACCCGCAATAACTACATGCCCTTCATATTCTTCATTTGCCTCAATGGCCCGGTCATAAAATGATTCATCTATAACTGTAAACGAAAATTTACTGATTTCAGGGATATTGCTTCTGAAAGGCAATACCTCTGCACCTGCCTTCAGGATACCATCTGTCGAAATATCATCTCCCATTTTTAAGAGCACCGGAACTTCAAAATCGGAGAGCTCTTCAAAGTCGGGCATTGTTGAGATATTCGGTCCTTTTTTAAGCTCTTTCTCTTTTCCGTTTTCTGAGGGTGCCAGGAGCATGTCTTTATTGATAATGTAATCTTCAGGGTCGCTGTACTTTGGCCACTTGATATCAAACAGCTCTTCAAGCCGTCGCGGATCCGTGATTTCGCCGGTCAATGCAGAAGCAGTTGCCGTTTCAGGACTTACCAGAAAAACGGAGTCTTCTTTAGTACCCGATCGATCCGGAAAGTTACGCGGAACCGTTCTTAAACTATTCTGACCGCTCGCTGGCGCCTGTCCCATTCCAATACAGCCGTTGCATCCCGCCTGGTGTATTCGTGCACCTGACTGCACCAAATGAAGCATCACCCCGGTCTTAACCATATTCTCGATTATCTGTCGTGATGTTGGATTAACGTCTAAACTTACATCATCATGGATGCGCTGATCTTTTACAATTTCTGAAGTTATCCAAAAATCCCTGTATCCCGGATTTGCAGACGAACCGATGTACGATTGATAGATCGGCTTACCTTCAACTTCTGAAACAGGTACGACATTACCCGGACTGCTTGGAAGGGCAATCATTGGTTCCAGTTCGTCCATAATCAATTCCTCATAATCATCGTAAGACGCTCCTTCATCTGCTTTCAATTCGCTCCACTGATCCTCGCGATCATTTTGCTTCATGAAACGGCGTACTTCATCATCAGAAGGGAAAACCGTAGTTGTAGCACCCATTTCAGTACCCATGTTGGCAATCACATGCCGATCCATTGTACTAAGCTCTTTTAAGCCTTCACCAAAGTATTCAATAACGTAGCCCCGGGCTCCTTTCACATCGTATCTTCTCAACATTTCGAGCACGAGATCCTTGGCACTGACCCAATCGGGTAATTTCCCTTTCAATTCCACACCAAGCACTTTTGGCATCTTTAAATACATCGGTTCTCCAGCGATAGCAAAAGCTACGTCAAGCCCACCTGCTCCCAAGGCAAACATTCCCATACAGCCCGATGCAGGTGTATGGCTATCAGACCCTGCAAGTGTCTGGCCGGGTGTAGCGAAATGTTCAGTATGTACCGGATGACTCACTCCGTTACCCGGCCGAGAGTACCAGATTCCAAATTTATCAGCCGCAGATTTTAAGAACACATGATCATCCGGATTTTTATTATCAGTTTGAAGAAGATTATGATCTACATACTGACAAGAAATTTCCGTTTTAGCCCTGTCCAGCCCCATAGCTTCCAACTCCAGCATCACAAGTGTACCGGTTGCGTCCTGCGTTAGTGTTTGATCAATTTTTATACCAATCTCCGCCCCAGGTTTTAATTGTCCTTCAACCAAGTGTGATTCTATCAGCTTTTGGGTAACATTCAGTGCTTCAGACATAAAGAGTACTTTTTTATTAACCTTTTGAATAGTATAAGGTTATCATATAAAATATCGTTCAAAGTGATATTGTTATGGCTTTATTTTTTTACTGGAAATCTATAAAATGCTGTTAACTTCCATTTTCTGAGTTTGTTAGGAATTTTCGGCAATTTTTTCGTTTATTGAATAAACTGATCATCTGCAGTTATGACTTACCGTGAACTCATAGACCAACTCGCCGATTCTTCCGGCAAGTCAAAAGCTCAAACCAAAGAGCTTTTAGAAGATGCTATCTCCGTACTTTCCAGTCAGCTTGCCCGTGGTAACGGCGTGACAATTCCTGACTTGGGAACATTTGGTTGTAAAGTGAAAGAAGTTCAAAAAGTATACAGTCCCCACTATAAAAAGTATATGCTCATTCCTCCAAAGCGGGTTGTTGAATTTAGCCCCTCATCTGTTCTAAAAGATGAACTAAAGTTTGTGGGAAAAGAAGATGAGTGAAAAAATTACTTTTAGTGAGCTGGTTGATCTCATCGCTGAGCAATCAAAACAGAGCCAGGCCTCCACAAACAGTTTTATCGGTGAACTCGTTAATATTATCGAGTCCGGACTGAGGAAAAGCGGATCTGTAAGTATTTCAGGTTTTGGAAAATTTGAACTACGCTGGATGAATGAGCGCCCCGGAGTAAACCCACAAACGGGTGAAGAAATTACCATTCCGGGTCAGAACAAAGTTGTCTTCAAGCCTTACAAAGCACTCCGCGAAGATGTGAATCGTCCATATTCTAAAATGGAGCCTCAGATTCTGGATGAATCGCCAAAAGATTCGTCGGACAAAAAATCTGATGATCTCGAAGAAAATACTCAGAAAACGGTCGGCGTTTCCTCAGCTGAAGCGGATGATGGCAACGACTTCTTGATAGAGCGCCCCAATCCTGTAAAAGGTAAGTCTGAGCTCAAATCTGCCGAAGATTCCGATGAAGAGAAAAAGACGGAGCAATCTTCAAAACAGGATGATAATGAAGAGGTCAAGCCAGACCAAGAAAAGTTTGATCCTTTTCCTGTGGGTACAGGCAGTGATAAAGGTTCTAAAAGCAGTGATGAGCCAAATGCTGTTCAGCCAAAATTACCGGCCGATCAAAATATGCCCGCTTTAAATGCAGGTAAAAAAACCAGAATGGCAAAGCGCGCTCAGGATTCAGAAAAGATTAACTGGACCTACGCTGCGGCGGCCGTAATCGTCGCTTTGGCTATTTTTATCATCTTCCTTGTCTCCAGGCAATATATTGGTAATGACACTCCTCAGCTGACATCTGAACCAGAGCAGATAACAGCACCTGTAACACCAGCCCCTGAGCTCAATGAAACTAATGAAGAAACTGAGCCTCCGGCCTCAGAGGCTGAGACTGAGACCGCACCTCAGGCTGAAACCGAGATTCATACAGTAGATTCAGGTGAGTCACTCTGGAGTATTTCAGAAACTGATTTGGGGGATCCCTATCTATGGCCTATGATATATGGGCTAAACCTTGATCAAATTGACAGCCCAAATATCATTCCGGTTTCAGCTGACCTGACTGTACCGGTAATTTCTGATCCCGATAACCTTTCGGAATCAGAGCTCGAACAGGTTGCAGAGGGATACCTCGCCGTATATCAATGGACCAAAACCAACAACCCGGAAGAGGCTAAATATTTCCTCTGGGCTGTAGGGGTCTTCTCACCGGAAATGCTCGATCTCGCAGCTTCAAGCGTTGATCAAGCAGATCTCACTTTTGCAAAAACGAGATAAAACCAAATTAACAATCCTAAATTTGAGGAAACTATGATACGTCATATAGTAATGTGGAAACTACAAGATGAAGCCGCAGGCGCTACCAAAGAGAAGAATGCCGAAAAGATGAAACTCATTCTGGAAGGCCTTCGAACCAACATTGAAGAAATAAAAGATGTTGAAGTAGGTATACAGATTAACCAGGACGACCCGGATGCACTTGATGTAGTTCTAATTTGTGATTTTGAAACAGATCTGGATTTTCAAATGTATACCAGAAATGCACACCATAAAAAAGCTGTAGAGTTTATAAAACAGGTTGCTGAAAGCCGATATACGGTCGACTATAAGGTTGATTTATAAATTAAGTAAGATTTTGGAGCAACCTTCATTTATTATACCTGAGATTTCACTGGATGATCATCTCAATGATAAGCTTTTAACTATAGCTGATTTATTGAAAACTGAGCTGCTACGCTCAGTTCAGCTTCACGATAGAGATATCGTGGAATCCACTCATCTTACCCGAAAACGCCTGAAGTTACTTCGGGCGTTTTTAAAATTGCTTAAAAAGTGCGGGAATCCAGACCATTCAAACAAGCTTAACGTCACATTCAAAAGTTGGGGGCAGTCCTTATCAGAGCTGAGGGATATTCATGTTTACAGAATGTTTATTGAAGACATCACACCTGAATATTCTAAAAATGTAGACACCAGAGTACTTCACAAGATAAAAGAAATTGCCAGTTCTCAAGTTGACCAGCTGGAAAATCAATTGGTAGTTAAAGATGAAATCTTTAAAAATCTTGAACTTCAGATTAGCAGTCACTCGTCTTTAAAAACATTCATCAATTCAAACACATTTGATACTGAATGTATTTTAGAAGGTTTTAAAATTTCATTCCGGAAAAGTCACCAGGCGTTTAAACAAGCTGTAGCATCCGAACTCTCAGGACCATTTCATGAATGGCGGAAGCGGCTGAAAGATGTTCAATATCAATTGGCTCTTTTGCGATCTCAACAAACCCGTATAAATATATCCGAACCGGATGTAGAACGGATCTGTGAAACACTCGGAAAAGATCAGGATTTGAATAACTTTATCCATTGGCTGCACTCACTGAATCTGAAGCCAAAACCTGTAAATCGATTGATTCATCACTTAAAAAAATCTCAGATTGAATTGAAGCGACAGCTTATTATTGAAGGGCAAAGATTTTATAAACACTCATCCGTTTGATTTTTGACATCTATGGATACTGATGAACCACATGAAATTCCCATCAACGGTGTATTGGACCTCCACTACTTTGCGCCGGAAGACCTCTCCACACTGATTGATGAGTACATTAATGCCTGCCTTGAAGAGGAGATCTACCAGGTGCGGTTTATCCACGGTAAGGGAATTGGTAATGTCAGGAGAAGTGTCCACGCTCTGCTCGAACGTAATCCACACGTAACCGGGTACCAGATTGCAGATGGATCAGGTGGCGGCTGGGGTGCTACAATTGCGAACTTGGAGCCTTAATTTGCAGTAATCTGTAATTTGAGTCGTCCCTGCGGGACTTTATAAATTCTTGACCTCATTTTTCTACTACCCATGTGTTGTCCCTAACGGGACAATGAATTAGTAATTAAATTCACACTCGGTAGTAAACTTCTCAACTCCTAAAGCAAATCTAAGCTGTTTATTTAAGGATACTCATAGGGTAAAATCAAAATTCGACGTCCAACTCGGGGGCGTAACATGGGTAGTAAAAGAATTATCCCACCCCCATAATCAGTGCCGTAAGGCACGAGACGTTGGATTTCATGGTTAAACCAATGGTAGTGCTTCATTTCGTTTGAATAGGGGGAGCAACGTATGGCTTATGTTGCATTCAAGCCATTTCTGAGATCACATTTTCTTCTAATTCCATTTTCAATCCCTTCAGAATTTACCAAACTGCTCTCTTTTATTTTTCTACACATGTGTTGTCCCTGACGGGACAATGAATTAGTAATTAAGTTCACACTCGGCAGTAAACTTCTCAACCCCTAAAGCAGAACTAAGCTGTTCTTTCTATGGGTGGGTCATTGAGTCAAAACCTAGATTCAACGTCCCCTGGGCACGTAACATGGGTAGAAAAAGGATAACCCCTACCCTTTAATCAGTGCCGTAAGGCACGACACATTAGACCGGATGTAATTAATTACAGAAAACACAAAACAAAAAAAGAGGCCCGAAGGCCTCTTTTAATAAATTAATATTTCATGCAAGTACTTAGTTCAAGAATTGGTCAAACGTCAGGGAGATATAGTAGATCGCACCAAGGTTTGGTCCGCCGTAATTCAGAAAATGACGGTTATTCAGGATATTTGAACCACCGGCCTTCACTACCGTTTTCATATCAGGAATACTGTATGTGACTTGAGCATCTAACGTGCTTACATCAGGCACTCGCCCGCTGGCAAAAGAGGATGTCCAGTTAAACGCTTCCTGCCATCTATATGTCAAGTTGAAGCCTATCTGATCGGTAAGACGACGGTTACCAAATGATACATTCACCTTGTGCTCCGGTGTATTGTAATCAAAGATAAACTGGTCTTCCCTGTCGGTTACCAGCTGATTCCAGTTGTAGTTTGTACTCAGCAGAAATCCTTTGGGAAGACTGTAATCTACTCCCAAAACAGCACCCTGAGACTTCACTGTCTCATCCACGTTTGTGTAGAGCTGGAAAGTGTTCGACGCATCACCGGAAAGCAGTGAGGCTGCCGTTTGCACATTCTGTTGAATCGCAGCTGGGTCCTGAGCCGTGAAATCGATTGGCCCTGCAGCGCGTCTTACCCTAAACTGTGCGATAAAATCGTCATAAATGTTATAGTAATAGGCGGCGTCAATCATAAGCCTGTTTCCAAGCAAACCTTTGTATCCGATTTCATAGGATTGAATCTGTTCAGGCTTAACAGGATTGAACTCTGTGAATTGCCCGGATTGTAGCTCTGTATAAGCTAACTGATTTCCACTCAGAAATTCATTGGTAAATTGTTCTACTGACTCCAGGGTGTATCCGTTCTCAGTCACATTGTACTTCTCAGCGAGATAAGGCAGACCACCCAATAATCTGGCAGTCAAAACATTCAGATCTATATATTGACCCTGTGTAGTTGGGTTCCTGAAACCTGTCTGGTACGATGTACGAATGTTATGCCCGTCTGCTACTTTCAGAACAGATGAGATACGAGGATTGAACTGTCCGTCGAAGTTCTCATTTTTATCGTAACGCAGGGAGCCGGTCAGTCTCCATCTGTCGTCGAAAAGAGACTTTGCAGCCTGAAGATATCCGCCATATTCACTGATATCTACCCCTCCGTCACCGTCATCAAAAATAGTTCCATTCGATCGAAGCTGATATTGACGGTAACTGAATCCAACTTGAACATCTGCAAATTCGATCTCGTTTTTGAAGTCGTACTGACCTTCTGTATGGAGAAATCTTGATTTGTCATCAAATCGAGCTCCATCAGGAACCGTACCTTCTAAAGCCGCACTTTTAGCCGCTTCAAACTGTTGCGTACCCGGCATAAATCTATTCGCGTCAACGGCATTTCTTGCCGAACTATGCAAGTTTGCTAAAATATTTGGATCTGATAATAAAGATTGAACTACTGCAGGATCATAAGTTGTGCTTTGCTCAGTTACGGCGTACGTTTGTGCTAAGCCTTGTATAAAAGCTCCACCATAGTTAGCATACCAGTCTTCAGTTCCCAGATATGCATCGTTAACAGCAAAACCGACAAAGTCTGCTATGTAGGATTCTCCTGAATCTTCAAAAGTTCCATACGCTCGAACCATAAAATTATCTCCGTCCAGCTGAAGTTTATGCTGCTGGATATTAAAGTCCTTCAGGCTATATCGCTGAGCACCACTATAGATAGAAGTACCGTAGCCATAGTTCATTGAATAGCTCGCTTCAACATTGTCCGTAATTCGGTATTGCAAAGATGTATTAAACTTCAGATTCTCCGCATCGTGATCCACAAGGTGCTCTTCTCTGTATCCGGTTCTCGCCACCGGTTGTGATGGAAGACTCTGCGCGAACTGCTGAGCATCATTTGCTGAAAAACCTGCTTGCATTAATCCTTGCGTAACTGCCTGAACAAAATCCTGGTTAAAACTTAATAATCCAATATTGAATGTACCGTCATCACCATACAGGTGTACCCCGTCGTAGGCCGGATTTTGTCCCGGATTACTAGCGAAATTAAGGTCGGAATTTTTATCAGAATAGTTAATACCTCTCCAGTCATCTGCCTGGCTATAGGAGAAGTTCAGTTTATAAGCAAAACGATCACCCACAGTATCTGCCCAACGAATAGAAGACTCAAACATGTGGCGCGGATTGTTCGGCTCCCCAATATCACCATCACTGTCAATATGGTTTACACCGTTTCTCACAAATACGCTTAATCCGGGGTAGCGAAACGGGCTTTTGCTGTTAACCAGCAGGATTCCGTTAAACGCATTTGGCCCGTAAAGTGCAGAAGATGCACCGGGAATAAATTCCAGACTCTCTACGTCCAGCTCAGAAGGTCCGTTCAAATTCCCGATCGGGAAGTTAAGCGCCGGAGCCTGAGTATCCATTCCGTCTGTTAGCTGCACCATCCGGGTGTTACCTGTGGAGTTGAATCCGCGGGCATTAATAATCTGAAAATTAATACTGCTGGTTGTTACATCAACTCCCTTCAGGTTTGCAATACCTTTATAGTAGTTATCAGAAGCGGTCTGATTGATCGCCAGAATGTCCATTCTTTCGATGGATACCGGTGCCTCCATAATGCTCTCCTCAACCCGGGAAGCTGACACTACAACATCAGAGCCAAGGAATGTCTCTTCAACCAGTTCGATTCTCAAATCAGATACGTTCGATTCCGTAATTTCAATTTCCTGGGTTCGATATCCTACAATAGATACCACAAGAGTAATGGGCGGATCGTCATTTACATTGAGTGTAAACTCACCTTGAGCATCAGCAGCCACACCTACTACACGACCTTTTACTGCAATATTTACACCTGCAAGGGGCTCGCCTGATCCGGCATCAACAACTTGCCCGGTAATAACAATTTGCTGATCCGTTGATATTTCGTCGTAAGATGTGCTGGAAGCACTCGAGTACTCTGCACCGGCCAATCCCGCGATCAGCATAAGAGAGAATAATCGAATAACTGAATTCCGTATCCAATCTTTCATAGATTTCAGATTTAATTAATGATTTAGGGGTTTGCTATTTGCAACATCGAATGTAAACCGTTTCCCGATGATTTGTCAACTATAAATAAAACTCAATTTTTGGTTAATGCAAGCGCTTCCAAAATAATTTTTATACTGCCCCAATCGTATTATATGTTCCATCTGAAACAATTACTTTTAAAGTATATTGAACCAACCAAATAAATCTAACTGATACTTTATATGATAAAAACAGATCTGCGCTACATTGTTCTTCTATTTCTTTTCCTTTTTGCAGGGTGCACCTCACCGGAAATATTGACAGGACAGGATACTGCTAGACTGATAACCATTGATGCCACAGGCGAAGTTTTTGCGCCTGCCGATGAGATTATTTTCAATATCACCATCAATCGCTTTGACGAAGAAGCAAGCAAGGCTTTTGAGAATCATAAAAATCTGGAGCAATTCCTAACAGAACTGATCATTGAACATAATATTGACGAGGAGTACATCAATGCGTATCCAATCAGTATTTCTCCGCGACGACATTCTCAAAATACAGGGTTTGAAACACGACAGAGTGTATCTATCCAATTGCAGGATTTAGATCAATTTGAGTCGATGCAAATTACCCTGATTGAGAATGGCTTTGATAATTTTTCAGCCAACTTTTCAACATCATCTGCAGAAGAAGCACGCAATGAGGCTTTGGAAAAAGCCGTTGAAAACGCACGCAGCAAAGCCCAAATATTAGCTCAGGCATCCGGCATGGAGTTAGGCGGTGTCCACAATATTGATTATACCTCTTCTAAAGGAGTTGTTCGCCGGGATATGGCCATGATGAGTGCTGAATCAAACAGCGGCTCCCTAATTGTCATGCAGCGGACTATACCCATTTCTGAGAGCGTCAGGGTTCAGTTCAAAATGAATTAAACATCATTTATTCACCATTATAGATTCGATTTTAGGCGGAAAGATTGCGAACTTTCCGTCTATGGCTAAACAGATACAACTATTCCCTGGAAACAGCTCTCAAAAGATTGGTTTTGAGAGTATAAGAGAGGCAACTCTTCGAAAAAGCTTCACCCCTTACGGGCGTGAAGAGATTGATAATTTGTCTCCCACATCCGATCGGAGTACCGTTGAGCGCAGACTTTCTGAATCCCGTGAGTGGACAAAAATTTTACAAAGCGGATCGAGGCATCCCTTGACGGTATTGGACGACGTTCGCGAAATACTTAAGGACAGCCGTTTAAAAGGGACTATTCTACCACTCGATGATTTTCCGGTTATTCTGCAAAATGCTCGCCTGGCCCGCCTGATCACCAATTTTTTTAAACGACTCGAATTTGATACTCCGTCGCTTCAGAAAATTTCAGACCGCCTCGTAAATCTGAAGCCGCTTGAAGAAGCCATTCAGCGTGTGATTACAGAGCGTGGAGAGCTAAGGGATGATGCAAGTCGCGAACTACAGCAGATTCGTGGAAAGCTGAACAGAGAGAGAAGCAAACTTCGAAGTACGGTTCAGCAAGTGATGAAACGGCTCGCTAAAGATGGTATGACCTCAGATGAGGGAGCAACCATTCGTAGCGGGCGTATGGTTATTCCTGTTCAGGCAGAGTATAAGCGCAAAGTAGAAGGATTTGTACATGATGTTTCGTCAACCGGCCAAACAGTTTACATTGAGCCGGTCCAAGCGCTCCAGATCAATAATGAGATCCGTCAGCTGGAGGCTGAAGAGAAGCGTGAGATAGAACGCATCATTCAAAAACTAACGGATCAGGTGAGGACATACAATGAAGAGCTGGAGCTGAATTGCACCTACGTAGGCGAATTGGACGCAATTCACTGCGTTGTAAGTCTGGGGCTGGACCTTGAAGGCACCATTCCGGTTTTATCTGGTAACAATCATTTAAATCTGATTCGGGGCAAAAACCCCAACCTGATGCTCAAAAACAGATCACTTCAGGAGCCTGAACCCGTTATCCCTCTCGATCTGGAGCTTTTAGAAAATGAGCTGGGGCTGGTAATCACGGGGCCTAACGCGGGTGGTAAATCGGTTGCCATGAAAACCACCGGATTGCTCTGTATGATGTTGCAAGCCGGTTATCCCATTCCTGTACAGCCCGATTCTGAACTGCCCGTACTAAGCGGACTCTTTGTAGATATCGGGGATGACCAATCCATAGAGAATGATTTGAGTACATTTTCATCCCGCCTCAACTGGATGAAAACCACATTGGACAGAATGGAACCGAACTCTCTGATCCTCATTGACGAGGCCGGAGCAGGTACAGATCCCGAGGAAGGCGGTGCACTATTTCAGGCGTTTGTTGAGGAGGTGATCAATAAAGGTTCAAGAGTAATTGTAACCACACACCACGGATCATTAAAAGTATTTGCTCACGAGAACGAAAAGGTTGTAAATGGTGCGATGGAGTTCAATCAGGAGAGCCTTTCGCCTACCTACAGATTTAAAAAAGGTGTGCCCGGAAGCAGTTACGCTTTTGAAATTGCTGATCGCATGAATCTGCCTCACGAATTAATGGATAAAGCCCGGCAGCTTTTGGGTGAACAGAAAGACTCAATGGGTGACCTGTTAATTAATCTGGAAAAACAGATGCAGGAAGCCGAAGAGCTGCGTTCAACCTTTCAAAGAAAACTCATCGAAGCGGAGAAACAGGAGAGGATTTACAGGGAACGTTCGGAGCAGATCGATAACAAGCGAAAGGGAATTATTGAAAAAGCGTACAAAGACGCTGAAGAGATCATGAAAGATGCCAATCGGCGGATCGAGGAGGCGGTTGAAAAAGTAGTGAGTGAAGGCCGGGATAATAAAGACAAAATCCATGAGGCTCGCTCCGACATTCAAGAGGCAAAAAAGGAGATTCATACGTTTAAAGATGAATTTGAAACAGAGAGCGAAGAACCTGTACGAAGCGATGAAAAACCGGAAGTCGGTGATTTTGTAATCATCGGCGATGGAACCACCGGTGGAGATCTTATTGAGCTTTCAGGTAAGCAGGCAACCGTTTTGGTGAATGGAATGAAGATTAAATCCAAGCTGAATAAACTCACAAAAACATCGCCTCCAAAAAAGAAGAAAAAGAGCAGCTCACGATCATACGGAGGCTCTCAGGATATCGACCTCTCTGTAAAACCGCGGCTTGATCTTCGCGGAAAACGGGGTAATGAAGCCATCAAAGAGCTTACCATTTACCTGGATAAGGCAATTGCCCGTAATTTACAGCAGGTTGAAATTGTGCATGGCAAGGGTGAGGGAATTCTACATAAACTGGTTCACGAATATCTCGAAAAACGTGATGGTGTAAAATCTTTTGATATTGCCCCGTTCGAAAGTGGCGGCAGTGGATGTACCGTGGTGGAGTTGGGATGATGTCTTTTCCAAAGCCAACTTCATTCACTGCTTCACAAACAGCGCAAAGTCGAAACACTTTGATAAAGAAAAATCCAATCAGTAGGGACTGGTAAACCGGTCTACATCGTCTTTGCGTAACTTTCGGTGTTTAGTCGATCGCCCGGTTACCCTTTTGCGCCACATTTTGAAGCTCGACGGTTTCATCTCCTTTCTCATCAGTTCAATAACTTCTTTTTCACTGAGGCCAAATTGAAATTCAATCGCGTCAAATGGGGTGCGATCCTCCCACGCCATTTCAATAATTCTGCTGATTTTATCTTTCGAGAGTTCCATGTATTTCTTTTTGGGATGTAATGCTTCTATGGTCCAAATCATTTCATAAGACTAATAATAATCCCCTCTCGAGACGGGATTAAGGGGTGTGTAAACCGTAAGAAATTGATCAATTGATTTAATTTTGCTTTGAATTCAATATCTCAAATGCAGCAGCTCACTCTCACCACCACCTGCTATAGTAATAATCAAAAGGTTATCGTAGTCTGACTCATCGAATTTATCAGCAAAATGTTCCCTGCCCAGCAGTTCATTTGCAAAAAAGGGAGTTGTGTTGGAATGGCCGCTTACCAAAACGGTTTTGCCAGTGTTTGAATTTAACATTCGCTTTACTTCCTCTTCCGTTTCATGTGGTTCGTAGAAAACAATTTCAACACTGTTTTGATCGGCGATTTTACGAACGGTTTCTCGGGTTCTAATTCTATCAGAAGAATAGACTGCATCGAACGATATATTTTGAAGCATCTCTGCAAGCCGTTCTGCACGCTGATATCCTTCCGGTGACAACTCCGGATCCGCACTATCATCAACTTTTTCGGCGTGCCGAACCAGGACAAACGTAGTAATGTCAGAGTTTTGTTGTGCAACCGACGGAAGTGATGCAGTTAGTAAGAGTAGGCTGAGTAGCAGAAGAGATTTATATTTCATTTTTCCTTGTATAGTTAAAGATTCACAATATATTTACACCAAGTTAACAGCCACTTACGATGTTCATGATAAAATCGAAAATATATGCGCCATCTTCCCATTCTTTTTTTAACAGCATTCATCACCATTTCTTGTACCATGGAACAGTCTGACACATTTGATCTGCAGGGACACCGTGGAGCACGCGGAATTATGCCTGAAAATACGATCCCGGCCTTTTTAAAAGCGGTAGACCTTGGTGTTGACACCGTAGAGTTTGACGTTGTAGTTACTGCTGATGGCAAAATCCTGGTTTCTCATGAGCCGTGGTTTAATCATCTGTTCAGCACAAAACCCAATGGCGAACCTGTTATCGAATCTGAAGAGATGGATTTCAACATCTATGATATGACGTATCAGGAGACTCAGCAATTTGATGTTGGTAAACGCGGAAATCCCAATTTCCCTGATCAACAATCGATGGAAGTAACCAAACCGCTGATGACAGATGCGATTCAAGCCGTAGAAGAGTATGCAAGTAAAAATGATCTTCCTCTTCTTCACTATAATATTGAGACAAAAAGTCGTCCGGAATGGTATGGCGAATATGTGCCCGGTCCCGAAGAATTTTCAAGATTACTTTTCGAAGAGCTCAATGAACTTGGTGTGCTGGACAGAGTCATTATTCAATCTTTTGACCCATCAACGTTAATCGCGTTCAAACAGCTGGCACCCGAGGTAAGACAGGCGATGCTTGTAAGTAATGATGAGCTCCCGGATATGTACATCAACCTGCTAGGATATACACCCGATATCTGGAGCCCCGATTATAAGTTACTCGATGCAGAATCTGTATCTGAACTGCAAGCGAAAGGAATGAAAGTAATCCCATGGACAGTAAACACCGTAGATGAAATGAGAGAGATGCTTCGGATTGGTGTAGACGGATTCATCACCGACTATCCCGACAGTGCTGCTGTTCTAAGATGAGCCCCAAATTAAATTTCATCTAAAACTTTTGCTATCGAAGCCCACGATCCTTTTGCAAGATAATCCGGCTTTAATCCCTCTTTTTCCATTGTTTCGGCAACTCCCAAACTGCCGGCCACAATAGTTTTAGCTGACAGATCCAAATCCGGAAAAGCTGTTTTGACACGTACATAAGAAGATCTGTTGTGAAGCAAAACGATCTCAATTGGATTTTTACCGACTTCAGATTTATAGTCTTTCAAAATCTCTTCCTCCAAAGTAACTTCTTTACAGACCGAAAATTCAGCCACGGGCATTTGAAGTTCTTTGAGAAGCCCGGGCATCTCCTCCGTTTTATTCTCTGCAGTGGGATAGAGTGTGTTCCCCTCCTTCGATATACGAAGCATAAACTCTAATATATCGATCGGTTTTGCCGGCTCCCGCGGCTGTATTGCCGGAATACCAAACTCTTCCAGAAACACGGCTGTAGGCTTGTCCAAAACAATATTTACACGGCGGCGTACTTGCTCTACCATCGAATTCTGCTTCATCCATTCAGAAAAATATCTGGCATTACGCAGATTACCATGTATGATAAAAGAAAACTCGTCTATGTGATCTTGAATCTGTTTTGATTCCTCTTCATTTACATGGTATTTAAAATTTTCCAGGGGTAAATGTAGAAACTCTTTCTTTTTTGCTAATTCAAGCAAAAAAAACTTTGCTGATGTATCTCTGTCTGCAGTAAAAAGGATCATTAAAAAACGAATTAAATTAAAATATGTAGCCTATTCCGATATATATCTGGGTTGATTCATCAGAAAATCCAATATCACCCCGCAATATAAAATCAGGGTTAAATATTGAGATTGCACCGCCAAAACCGAATGTGTGTTTCCAATTATCAAATAAACGGTTGCTGTCATTTTTCGAAAACACCCTTCCACTGTCCCAGAATAGCTGCGTTCCCAATCTGACTTCATCTTCAAGGAGTGAAAATAACCAAGATCTTGCTTCCAAAACATGAAGTATAGAGCTGTCACCTAAAAATCGATCTTCATGGTAACCACGCAGACCATATTTATCGGCAAGTGATGAACGTTTCCAAAAAGGCGCATCACCCATTAAGTGCGTACCCTGAATTTTTTGAGCTATCAAAACTTTAGGCATTAACTCTACATAATTTCGCAGTTGAAGATGAACCTTGGCATAATTAAACTCGCTTCCGGTGTAAGGCCCGCTAAACTCGATTCCAGCCTCATAGCGATATCCCTCAGTAGGATTGAACTCACTGTCACGATCTTCTGCAATCACTCCAAATCCAAAACTATTAAGTAGTTGTCTGTTATCTCCGGCAGGTTGCTCTATAGCAAATAGTGATTCTTCTTGCCGGTTTGAAGCATCCAGATATGAAAAGCCTAATTCAATATATCCATCAAATGTCCCTTCGAATCCATATTCAGTTACTCCTTTTCTATAACGTGCAGCCAATTCAATTACCCTTTTTTCAAAAAAATAGTAGTCTTGATTATATAGTCGACTGGAAAAGTCCGTTTCATTTCCTATACCAAAGTAATTAGCACGTTTGTAACGTTCTGCAATTACAGAGTATTCGCTTCGAATATCACGACCAAAAAAACGCGTTCGCTCATAATTTAATTCACTGATTAAGTCGGCTCTTGTAGATAATACTATGTCTGCCTTCAGGTTACTTAAAAAGGGAGACCGTCCATCACCGTAATTGAATCTCTGAAGCACCACTCCTCCAACAAATCCGGTGTCACTGCTGTATCCAAATACCGGAACCAAAGAATAGTGAACACCACCCTTTTTGTCTTCTTCATCAGGAAGGTTGAGAATCTGTGCATCAACTGAACCGGCTGTAAGGAAGGATACTCCTAACAAAAAATAAATAAAACGGTAAACCGTCTTTAACTTAGAATAGACTGCTAAATTAATCTTCATTCCTAAAAATAATCTCTCCACTTTCCACATCAATTATATCTCTCTGTTCAAAATTGAATTCATTAATATTGATTGTCTCACCGGGAGCAGAAACAACTCTTTCTACACCATAAATTGTAACAGGAATCCCCTCTTCTGCATGTTGAGCTCTCTCTGTTGTTTTAAGTCTTGTTGCATAACCGCCAAACACTTTTCCGGTACTGCTGTGGTCAATAACTATGGATGTATTATCATCCAATCCAATGCCAAAGTATTCATCTCTGTCTTTTTCTGACGAAATTCTCGCCATAAAGCTAATGAACCTGCCCAAGCGATCCCGTTCAGAAAAGTGACTGTCTGTAATTGTGTTGTCGAACGATGAGAGTTCAAACAGACCTTCTGATATGCTAATATACTCATGATAAGGATCAGACAGTGCTTCATCCGAACGAACACTTCCTGAACAGCCATCATAAATCATATCTCCCATTATCGCCAGCCCGGCACTGCCGCCGCCAATACCTCCGCCCCTTTCGACGAGCTGGTTGATGGCGTAGTGCAGATTAGAATCTCTCCAGTTTACGTACACGCACTGATTACCGCCTGCAAAGTATATGATCTCACTTTGATCAATAATTTCCACAAGTTCCTCACTATTTGCCTCTTCCTGGGACTGAACTGTGGCAGTTGCACATGAATTGACATGATCCAATTCCATCAAAAGATCGCACTCGGGAGTAGCTGAACCGCCTGATGCAGATGATCCTGCAAGCACCACAATATCCACATGTGAATCGGCTAAAGTATCTAAAAAGTACTCAAAGGAAGAGAGCGCCGGCATACCTTTGCCCATCAGATAGATAGAAGGGCCTTTCAAATCCGGTTTTACAGGTTCTTCGTTACCGGATATAATAATATTTACCGATGATTCCGGTGCAGGTGGAGGTGTAATACTTTCCTCAGAACATGCCGCTGAGAAAGCGAAAAAAACAAACAAAAGTAAAGTGGCGAGTTTCTGAAATATCATTGTGCAAATATAACAATCTGAAACCACTGATACGTATAATAAAAAAACCCCTCCACTGCAAAAGTAGAGGGGTTTTAATAAAGAGTAATAAATTTAAGAAATTAGAGAGCGCTCTCCATATCCTCAAAGTCATATCCTTCTGCTTTGCTCATTTCCTGAGCTACCAGAGTAAGCAGTATACCGTAAATTACTTTAGAACCTACATCAGCAATGGTATATGTAATGTGTCGCGCTACAACCAGAGTCTCGCTCAAGACCGGCTCAAGTCCGCCAAACGTTAGGTAAGGCATCAGGTACGCGCCCGGATAGAGCATCCAGGTGAAAAGGAATAACTTCCAGATTGTGCCAAGATATTTCTGTGCTTTTGGAGGTGCTCCTTCCTGGCCTTCAGAAATTACTTTTTTCATCAGGTATAGAATATGGAAGAAGAAAAGCGTTGAAACTGTACCCCAGATGAAGAACAATGTTGGATCTGTTACTTCATAAAATTGGCCTACATACCCGGTAAGAATCATTGCAGTACCAGAGAACCAAAATCCATTTCGAACTGAGCTGAAGTCACTTTTGGTCAGGGTTACTACAAACAGAATCTGAAACAGCAACATCGGAACATCAATTAACCAGTTTAAATAACGATAACCGTTATTAAACAGGTCGGCTCCTTCATCCAGCACATATCGGGCAGAGTCTGCATCATAAGTAAGCATTCCTGTCCAGTTTTGCTGTTGTACAAGCAGCAGCAAAAATGCTGAAATCATTACAACTACAGATAGAACTGAAGATATTCTGTATTTCGGTTTTACGGTCTTAATGGTCAAAACAAAGTAAAGCAACCCTGCCAACATAATCGCGTAACCGAGAGTAAGAACGTGGGCCGACATTTGGTAGGCCATTTCCGTAAACCCGGATTCCATCGCGACATAGTTTTCAAAGGTCGAATTCCCTAAAGAACTAATTAAATCCATGACGATATAAGGTTAATTAAAGTTTATGCGAGCCTTAATTTTTAAGACTTACCCCGACTCAACACACCGTCATTTAAGAAAGTTCGTCAACTAATACATTTTTAATCTTATTATTTCCACCGTATTGGATCCAGCCGATAAAAATTCTGAAGCAGGATATATAGCTTTTTGTTCTCTTGAAGAAGTTTTTCAGGCCGTTCAAAAAAGAGTTCTGTCGCAACCGAAAAGAACTCTGCCGGACTCTCCGCACCATACAGATCCAGAAAAGAGTGCTTGCCGGTAAACCTTAAATTTCGATATGCTTTTGCAATGACCACTGTCCATTCATCATCGCGTAGGGTATCACCGTTTTGATCGATACCGGCTGTAAGCCCATATCGATCATCCAGAAAGTGTGAAAATTCGTGATAAATCAGATTCTGGCCACTCCCTCGATCCTCCCCGTAGAGTTGTGATTCAATATCATTCCAGGATAAAACAATCACACCGGCATGCCAATATTCTCCTTTTCTGTTCTCATATCCCTCTTCAATAAAACCACCATCTGTTTCCTGGTTTACAGGTGCAAAATAATCATCCGGGTAGACAAGGATTGATTTTAAATCACCGTAATAGTCTGCTTTCTCCTCTAAAATTAAGACGGATGCATAAGCTGCTATAACAACTTTCATCTCTTCCGTCAATTTTAATCCCCCGCATCCCTCAAAATATTTTTCATGAAGCAGAACTTTCATTCGGTCATGAAGCAAATCTTTATAGCCGGAGGGTAACTTATTATAAATGGGCACTTTTCCGTACAAAATTCTCAGCCGCGCATCAGACAGTGGTTTGGCTGTCACCCATTTTCTGATAAAATATTGGATTAGAGGCATATTGATTACGAATTGTGGTTCATCAGGATACCATAACAGTTCGAAATATCAAATCGTGCTTTGTACTGAAAATTGATTGGAGAGTAAGTATCAAATATCCTACATTAAATTTATAAATAAGACGAATGGAAAAAATTACACAAACATATCAAATAATCAGCTACAGCTTAATAGCTGAAGATATTGTTATCAGCCCCCACGCATACCCGTCTTTATAATTCTCTCCTTTGCTAATACTGTCTGTTAAGAAGACAGATTGTTCTACCTATTTAACATTCAAATCAAATAACTGATTAAAAATCATGAGTAACGAGAAAAAAAGATCCTGGGCAGAGCCCTACAAAATTAAGATGGTTGAACCGGTAAAAATGACAACTCCGGAGGAGCGCCAAAAAGCGATCAGGGAAGCCGGTTATAACACTTTTTTATTAAGATCAGAAGATGTTTACATCGACCTTCTAACCGATAGTGGTACATCAGCGATGAGCGACCGGCAGTGGGCCGGGATGATGCTCGGTGATGAAGCATACGCCGGAAGCCGTAACTTTTATCACCTCGAAGATGCCGTTCGGGAATATTATGGCTATAAGCATATCGTGCCAACCCACCAGGGACGCGCTGCAGAGCATATAATCTCTCAGCTAATGATTGAGGAGGGGGACTTTGTTCCGGGCAACATGTATTTCACTACAACCAAACTGCATCAGGAGCTTGCCGGCGGTACATTTGTGGATGTCATTATTGATGAAGCTCACGATCCTGAGAGTGAACATCCGTTTAAAGCAGACATTGACCTGAGTAAACTTGAGAATTTGATCAAAGAGAAAGGAGCGGATAAAATTCCGTATGTCTCCATAGCAACTACAGTAAATATGGCCGGTGGTCAGCCCATCTCACTTGGTAACCTAAAAGAAGTTCGGAAGCTGACTCAGAAATATAACATCCCGATTGTTCATGACATGACCCGGGTGGCAGAAAACGCCTATTTCATTAAACAGCGAGAGCCGGGTTATGAGAACAAATCCATTAAAGAGATTGTGAAAGAGATCTGCTCTTTAACCGATTCGGCAACGATGAGCTCCAAGAAGGATGCGCTGGTTAATATAGGTGGATTTCTTGCCCTTAATGATGATGAACTTTTTGATAAAGCACGCAATATGGTTGTGATCTATGAAGGATTGCACACATATGGTGGAATGGCCGGCCGTGATATGGAGGCATTGGCAATCGGTATTTCAGAGTCAGTCGATTACGACCATATCCGCGCAAGAGTCGGGCAGGTTCAATACCTGGGCGAGAAACTGCTTGAGATGGGGATTCCGATTGTAAAACCGATTGGAAGCCACGGAATTTTTCTGAATGCTAAAAAAATCCTTCCGCAATTAAGTCAGGATCAGCTTCCTGCACAATCGCTGTCCGCAGCACTTTATCTCGATTCAGGTGTTCGTGCCATGGAACGGGGAGTAGTTTCAGCCGGACGAAATCCGGATACCGGAGAGCATAACTACCCAAAACTTGAATTGGTTCGCCTTACCATCCCGCGCCGGGTTTATACACAGGCCCACATGGATGTTGTAGCCGAATCGGTCGAAGCAGTTTATAATAACGCGAAGGAGATTAAAGGTCTCAAATTTGTATATGAGCCGGAGTATTTGCGGTTCTTCCAGTCCAGGTTTGAGGTTTTGTAAGTCACTAATTCTCTTAATTAAACCCTTCAAGGGTTCAAAACCCTTGAAGGGTTTTTTATTTCCACGCTCCAAATTGAAAAACACCTGCCATGCCTGCGGCACTTTCTCATCTCCTATCTTTCAATATTCCCAACAATGAAATGTGGGGCTAAGGGATAATTCGTGTCTAACGACACTTGGTAGCAGCCGGAACAAATTTCATTTAATCGGGCATTTTCAATAGCAAAAACAATTATTAAGAGTAACAATCGATTTAACGTCAATTCGATATAAAATCACTGAATTTGGCCATATGAGAAGTCCCCCTTCTTGAGAAGGAAGGGATTTAGGTAAATGGATATTCATTAGGAAAATTCTATGGACACCCCTCTCCCCGAGGCTTCGGCGCCCATTTTAGGGGAGATTTGGTCAAATCCGTCATTAGCTTTCTTATATCGAACTCATATTATTTATCAAGTCTATGGCACTTTATTGTGAGAGTTTAGCATTGTCTACAGGATGGAGATGTCTCGACTCCATTCCTGTTCACTCCGTTTGCCTGCATTCCGCTCGACATGACAACATCATACATGGAATAAAAAAACAGGGCTGTTCAGCTAATTGCTGAACAGCCCTGTTTTTCTTGTATTTTATTTGATTGTCATGTCGAGCGAAGTCCTGACGCTCTTTGTCGGTACGGAGTCGAGACATCTCCTGATGACAGGCTGCTAATCCAAATGGCGTAACAAAGCCAAACTCATAGCCACAGGTTTCAACCTGAGGAACTCTGCGGGTTCGTCTGTCCCGAAAATCGGGACGAGAGGCAGTTATTAAACCGGGTTAATCCCTCTCAACTTTAAGGGCTCCCTCGCCTTCAAGAAATTTGAGTGTTTCTACGGCATGACGCATATGTGGAATAACAATACTGCCGCCAATTACCAAAGCAACATTCATCGCATCTATAATCTCATCTTTAGTAAAACCACTCTTAGCACACTGTTCCAGATGATAATCAATACAGTCATTGCAGCGAAGAACGGCAGAAGCAACCAATCCAAGTAACTCTTTTGTCTCACCCGAAAGCGCCCCATCTCGATACGTATTGCTATCTAGGTTGAAGAATCGTTTCACACCAAGGTGATTGAGATCCATAATTTTATCGTTCATTTCAGAACGTTTTTCGCGAAATTCTTCCAGTCGATTTGTTTTTTTAGACATATTCGTTTTGATTAGAGCAAATGGTACATTGAAGTATCTAACGTCGGCAAGTTACAAATTTTCATCACGTGATATTCAGACGGAATTCCTACAAACATAAGCTGGTGGCCATGGGTGATAGTCTCGCCCAAGGGTTTAAAAACGGTGGTATCTACCGAACAGATCTCAGTTTCCCTGCACTGCTGAGTCGCGCGATGGGTGATGATATTCAAATGAATCTGCCCTCTTTTTCTGCTCAGGCGGGAATCCCCATCAACATGGAAATTCTTGTTCGTGGCCTGGAAGATGAGTTTGGTGATGAGATTAACCTGTTTAATTCCGTTCAGGCCGGCCATCATGTCTACTCTACGCTAAAAAGGATCAAGTCCTATTGGGAAGGTCAGATGATCTCTCTTAAAAATGAAGATCAGCAGACACCTTATCACAACCAGGCAGTCTGGGGATTTTCTATTAGCGACAGCTGGTTATTGAATGAAAAGTTCTGCCGTGAATTTATTCGTAACAACAAGCCTCAATACTCTGTGTTTAGCGTACTGCCAGATCAGGCTATGTATACAACTGCTCGTTTAGTTCTGAACCCAACCTTTGGTAAAATATTCGAAAATCACAGCCAGATTGATAATCTCAAAGTACTGAGTAACGATGGAGGAATTGAAAACCTTATCGCCTGTCTGGGCCACAACAATATTATTGGAGCCGTCACAAAAATGAAGATTGAGTTTTCTGAGGAGAACGATCTGAATGTCCCATTCAATGAGAGAAGGTGTACCGTATTCCGGCCGGATCATTTTGAACAGGAGTTAAGAACGTTGTATGAAAAAATCAGCGAGTTAAATACAAAAAGAGTCTTTGTACCAACCATTCCGTATGTAACTATTCCCCCGGCCATTCGCGGTGTCAATTTGGGTGATTGCGCGCCCGAAGACGGCTATTTTGATTACTATTCCCGTTTCTGGATTTGGGACGAAGATTTCAACCCCGACAAACATCCGCACTTAACCCGCGATGACGCAATTAAACTGGATGAAATAGTAGACCAGTATAACCACAGTATTAAAAAACTGGCTGATGAATATGATTTTGTGGTTGTTCCCGTAGCACGGTATGTACAGGCCGCCGCTAGGCGACGGCACCTCCCCGAAACCATATCACCATTTCCGGACGGGTTTATCGAAGCACTGAAAAAAAATCCCAAAACATCATTTATGATAAATGAAATGGGAGAGCCCAACATCAGTACAGATTATCTGCGAATTAATGAGAAAACTGGAAAAGTAGAAAAAGGAGGAATCTTCAGCCTCGACGGTCTCCACCCTTCTACCGTTGGCTATGGCTTGATCGCCAATATCTACAAGATGAGCATGGAGAAGCGTGGTGTAAAATTTAAAAATGAGATAGACTGGGATTTCGTGATTGAAAACGAAACACTATTAACTGATCCTCCGAAATTGCTTCACAATCTAAGACTACTGCTGCGGTTCCTCGCCCTCGGCAGACAAGAGAAGCTAATGATGTTTGGGAAAGGACTGCTGCAGGAGATGGTTGAAGTATTTTCAAGCAGTCCCAAAGTGGAAGAAGAACATCAGTAACTTACGCTTCCGGCCAGCTGGTCCGCCAACTTCAACCCATTCTTTATACAATCCGGTACAGATATTCCATTCCTGAAATTACCGGCTAACGTAAGGCCTCTCTTTCGATCTTCAATATTTTTGATAGTATCCAGAATTTCATCGTAGCCTTCATGATATCCCGGAATTGATTGTGGCCAGTAGACATGGTCTTTAAATTGCGGTTCTCCCGACAGGCCTATCAAATCATTAAGCTCCTTTACAACCAGCTTCAGTAACTCTTCACTATCCTTCCCGGCTAATTCTGGCTGACGGCCACCACCTACAAATACGGTTATTAAATGCATATCCTTAGGAGCACGCTCATCAAAAAGAGTGGAAGAGAACAGGGCTCCCAGAATGTTTCTGTTCTCCTGTTCGGGAACCAAAAACCCAAAGCCATCAAGTTCGTGTTTAACATCCTCCTTTTTAAAACCTAAAAGCAAAACAGATAGAGGCGGATAGTTCACCTTTTTCAAAGTTTTCAGTTCTTGATCCGTAACGGGCGCGATTTCTTGATTCAACTTATAAATCGGGGTATTTAAAATAACGTGATCATATGGCCCAAATTTCCCCAAACTGCTTTCTACCGACCATTCTCCATCCTCTTCGGTAACCGACCGAACTTCGTGATTCAGGTACATACTGTTGAGCTGCTCCGCAATAGTTAAGGGAAGTTGCTGCATTCCTTTTTCAAAGGAGATTAATTCCCTATCTATTCTACCCTTCTCCTTTCTCTTTTTTGATCCGGCAAAAGTACCCCAAATCAGTGAACCGTACTCTTGTTCAAGGTCATCCATCATCGGGAATGCGTGTCGAAGAGATAAATATTCCGGACGATTGGCATATATCCCGGCAACAAATGGATTAATAGCGTAATCCAGCATCTCCTTGCCCAATCGCCTCTCCACAAATTCTGCCACTGTCTGATCGCGATCACTATTTTTAGGTACAAATGGTTCTGCCAGCACTCGTAATTTCCCTCCTAAACTAAATAGGGGAGTTGTTACGGCTGATTTTAAAGAGGACGGCAGAGGTTCCAATACACCGTTTTTTACCACAAACCTCTTGCTCGCCTCAGGGTTAGCAGTTTTTTTCTCACCGTTCAAACCAAGTTCTGAAATGAATTCGGCTACCATTCTATCTTTTAGGAGTAGTGTATTGGGGCCGTATTCAACCTGCCAATTGTCCTCTTTAACCGTTTTAATTGCACCGCCAGGTTCCGCCTTTCGCTCCAAAACATCAACTTCCACACTAAATTTCTGGAGTTTCCATGCTGTAACCAAACCTGTAATACCGGCTCCGACAATGGCTACTCGGTTAATTTTTTTTGACATATACATCTATTTTTAAAAACTAGATTTTCATTCATGAATAGATCCATTCTATTCAATACCTAAGCTGAAAATAAAATTACTTCCTGTCTATTTCTCCAATTCAGCTTAATTGTAATTGATTGAAAGAAACGGCTAAAAAAGAATTACTCCTGTAATACGATTGATAATTTTATCGTGGTTCACATCACTCTTTTAGAGTGCAACGCAAAGATAAGTGATAATACAGGTGAAACCAGCTACATAAGAAGTCAAATCTACAAAAATTAAGTTAAGCAGATATTAATAGAATTCTGAGAAGTCAGAAAGGTGATACATTTAAATTTTGCAGATCTGTTGTAAAACGAAAACAAATGCTTCTTTCGTTATAGACTCTTTTTTGTTTAATCACCTTTTCAATTCTGCCCTGTTGTGTTTACATTCCAAACCCATTTAAATAATGACTACCATGACTATTTCAGTACTAGGGTGTGGATGGCTTGGATTTCCATTGGCCCAAAATTTATTGAGAAAGGGTTTTACCGTGAAGGGTTCAACCACATCCGTAAAAAAACTAAAAGAGATCAAACAAACCGGTATTCAGGCTCATTTGATTGAGTTACCCAAACAGCTTGAGGATGAGGAATCAAAAAGTTTTTGGTCTGCAGATATCTTATTTCTGAATATACCTCCCGGTCGCGGCATCAAAGATGTTGAGAAAGATTACCCGAAGCTTATTCAAAAAGTTGCTGATAAGGCAGAAAGAGAACATATCAAGTGGATCATCTTTGCGAGCTCAACATCCGTTTATAGTCCGTTTGGAGGAATCACTAAAGAGGAAGACGCAGAGCCCGGTAATGCTGCCCGGCCTTCGGGAGAAGCAGTCTTAAAAGCTGAAGATATTCTCAAAAAATCAGGACTGGATGTTACAATTATCAGGTTTGGCGGATTGTATGGATATGGCAGGCACCCGGTAAAATATCTTGCCGGAAAGAAAGGGCTTTCGGATGCAGCAAAACCTGTAAACCTTATCCATCAAACGGACTGTTTGAATATAGTTTCAGAAATTATCAGGCTGGATAAAAAGAACGAAATTTATAACGCCGTTTCCGATGGGCATCCTCCCAGAAAAGAGTTTTACAAATCAGCTGCTCAACATTTCAATTTACCGGAACCTGAATTCACCAGTCAAGAAAAAGCGGACTATAGAGTCGTTTCAAACGATAAGTTAAAAAAGGAATTAGAATACACCTTTTCATATCCAAATCCGATGGATCACACTCCATAACGGACTACGCACGGTTTACCACAAAGATATCTGATGCTACATTAGCACCGATCACCACTTCATTCTCTCCTTCAACAGATATATGAACAGGGCCATCAAAAGGTTCTCTCTTAATAATCTCAATCTTTACGCCCGGTATCAGATTTCTTTCTTCCAGGTAACGAAGAAGGTCCGGATCCTGATTTTTTACCCTTCTGATTACACATGAAGTCTTTTCTTTAATCTCCATCAATGAAAAAAGGTGAACTTTGGGCATCTTCCCATCTTTTCCGGGTATTGGGTCTCCGTGAGGGTCAAACTGTGGGTTATTGAGCAGTTCCGCAATTCGATCTTCAAATTGTTCTGATATATGGTGCTCCAGCTTTTCAGCCTCCTCATGCACTTCATCCCAGGAGTAACCCATCATCTCTGTTAAATAAAGTTCAATCAATCGATGATGACGAATAATTTCAAGAGCAATTTTTTCTCCCGCATCGGTTAATCTGGAGCCATAGTAGGATTCGTAGTTCACCAGCCCCATTTTAGACAATCTCTTCACCATATTGGTCACGGATGCACCGGCTACATTCATCTCCTCAGAAAGTCTCGAGTTAGAGACTCCACCCTCTGACTCATTTTCGAGCTTATAGATAGCTTTTAAATAATCTTCAACGGATTGACTTCTGGACATGAACAAAAATTAAATTACTGATACGTAGGACTAATTATTTTGATACTCCTGAAAGGTCTGCATAAGGTATTCATCGCTGCCAACAAACTTTAGAAGACTGGAAAACATCTCCGCTTCGATAAAACCGGGCTGAGAACCAAGAATGCTGCCTTCCTTATTCAGAAAATAGGTTGTCGGAACGCTCTCATTTTCAAGTGCACGGGCAAACTGCGCTTCGGTCATTTCATTTCCATGATAGCTTACCATTTGATCCGACTCCACATTGATTTTGACCCATATGTAGTGATCAGAAATCGCCTTGATTACATCATCATTCTTGTACACTTCTGAATGCATTCTCTGGCAGTAAGGACACCATTCGGCATAAACATCAACCAGAATTTTTTTATCGGATTCAGGTGCGAGTTTCAGAGCCTCCTCGAGACTGATAGGTTCAGGGGTAATTTCAACATCCTGAGCCACTGATTGCCGGGAAGAAAAGAGTAACACAATCATTAAAAAAGTTAAGGCAATTAGTATGTGTAAGAAATTCTTCATGTAAATTGATCTGAGTGATTTTACTTCTTTTTGATGACTACAAGAGTCATATCATCGTGTTGATTGGTACCATCTCCAAACGTGTAAAGGTCTTCAACTATTTTATTCAAAAGAGTATCTGCATTTGATTCCTGGTAGGTTTCGATAAGTTTTTTAAGCCTGTTATCGCCATAAAATCGATTTACATTATTGGTTGCCTCAACAACACCATCAGTGTACAATATTATAATATCGTTTTGCTGAAAGTCTAACGACAGTTCAGAAATGTTTTCCCTGAAGATTTTATCCTCAGTTATTCCTAAACCGATACCTTCGGGCGTGTAGGTGTACAGTTTCTTTTCCTTGCTTTTAAAGAAAAGAAGTGGATTGTGCCCTGCTCTCGAAAAGGTAAATCGATCCCTTTTCACATCCACTACACCAAATATAAGAGAAATAAAAATCCCTTTGCCGGCATTCTTTTTAAACAACTTATTGGCCCTGGCCAAAACCGTTACAGTAGATTCAAAGTTTTCACAAACGGCATGAATCACACCTTTTATAAAGGTCATAAAAAAAGCAGCCTGTATTCCTTTTCCGCTTACATCACCAATTGTTACACCAAGCTGATCATCTTTCAGAGAGATAAAATCGTAGTAATCTCCTCCGGTTTCATAAGCCGGCTTACATACTGCAGAAATATCCAGACCTTCAAAATTCGGTGTACTGATGGGTAAAAATGACTGCTGAACTTTACGCGCAATCTGAAGTTCTTGTTTTATCCGTTCACTCTGAGCTAGCTCATCAACATATTCAGGCACAAAATTGGGAAGTTCCTTTTCAGTCTTTCCGGTGCTTAAAGAATATCCTCCATAAACCAGGCCCACAAGCGCAAGCAAGATATTCGTAAAGAAAAGGATGGCGTCAGGTGATTGCGATATCACCCAACCCGGGGCCGTAGCTAGATGATTGGCAAAAAAGAACAGAGTAATAAATACTGTTAGGAAATCATCGCGAATATAAATCCAGCCCAAAACTAATCCAACGATAGCTAACAGTACAAACTCCACGTAAAACGGACCCACGCTTGCGGCAAGAGGGTTCATAATTCCAAATATCAGCCCAACAAGTAAAACAAGAGTTACAGAAGAATCTGCAATCTTTTTCATCTTGCCCAAGAATACTAGAAAAATTAACTGAGCTACCAGAAAGAAAACGGCTATGTTTGTCAGCATTAATACAATATTAGCCAAGTATCTATCGTCAGAAAAAAAGACCGGTTCGGCTGTAAGGTAACCGTTTGGCATAATAGAATAGGCTAATGCCCATATACCCGCTAAAATAAACGAGTAGGCAATACCTCTGATAAAAGAGAGGCCAACCGGTTTGTTGAAAAAATGCCCTATTCTAAGCAGATCAATCGTCTGTAGCTTTTCAACCCAGTTTTGACGGGTTATAGAGTCTGATATGGCTGTAACAAGGAAGTAAATCAGGGATGTAAAAGCTGCGGTCACACCCGCCGAAATCATGACCATTGAGATGAAATTAAAATCGATACTCCCCGAATTATTGAAATGCTCAAAAGTCAATTGCGACAGCATTACCAACGGAAAAATAAATCCGGCTAAGACGGCAACCAATATTGCGGCTTTTGTGTCAATCAATCTCATTCTGAAGCGGATTATAAACAGAATAAGAATCCAGAAAACCAGCAATAGTAATACTGCACCCCTGATACCCGAGATTATAGTATCCCATGAAGTACCGGCAGCTTCATCTGATCGTAAGCTATTGTTTAGCGATAGGAGAGCTCCCGTAGGCAGAACGGTAACGCTCAGATCAATTGTTTGATTGATGACATCATCTTCGATCGAATAGACAACCTTTGCGGCATCTGTTAATTCTAAGGTGACTCTTTCGACTTGCCTTAACTGAAGATCGGTTATCGGCCAACCGGTATTCTTTAAATGATAATTCGCCATTTTTTCCGCCACATCTGTACCCATCTGGGTTAGACCACCGTGTTCTTCTTCTGGGTTCAGCACAGTTTGAGCCGACGAAAACTGAAACTGTATTCTGTCGAACAGTGTGCTGTCAACCGATTCAGCAGGTATTTCCGGATGCTCAATATCTAATGCGTAAGAGAGCACTTCTGTATGAAAAAAGTTTTCAGGAATTAGGTTATCTGAGTTATTCAGTGATCGCAACTCACCATTCTCATTGAGATCCACTTCTATACTTCTGAAATTTCCAGGTCCCATGGAAAAATCATCCGTATCTACCTTCTCTACCAAAAATTCAGACCGCCAGAAAAAAACCGGAAACTTATTCCTTTTCTGTTCATCTGAGTAGAAATCCTGAAAATCAGTTTGATACTGCAGAGAATCCAGTAACGAAGTTTGTACGCGAAATAATGTATTTGGCTCCACTCCTGCCTGATATCCCAGGGATTGAAGAATCTCCTGAGCGTGGGTTGAAGCCCTCTCCTCACCCAAAGAAGTATCCGCTTTACTTAAAGGATGCTGAATTCCATACAACCAGAAAAAAGTCAGCGCGGCTAGAATACCGGCTGTCAGTAGTACAATATCTCTTTTTGTTGTATCGGGATACAAATTTAAAGCAGGTTAAGAAGTTATTGATTAAATATGGAGATCCATTAATTTACATCGGAATTTAAGAAACAAAGTTTCAAAATTTTTTGTGTTATTAAAAAAGTTAAATCACCTGTTTTTATGTGTCTAACCGTTTTTGCATATCATGTTCATAAAGAGTACCCTCTCTTGTTGGCAACCAACAGAGATGAGTTTTATGAACGGCCAACGCGTCCTGCTCAATTTTGGGAAAATCATCCGGATCTGCTGGCCGGTAAAGATTTAAAAGCCGGAGGTACATGGTTGGGTATTACTAAAAATCAACGGTTCGCGGCATTGACGAACTACCGGGATATCACAAGTCTTAAAGAAAATGCCCCCAGCAGAGGGTATCTTGTCACAGATTTTTTGAATTCCGATATCGGACCTGTTGAGTTTTTTCAGTCAATAAAGCCTAAGGCTACAGCTTATAACGGGTTCAATCTATTATTTGGTACTACCGACAACCTTTACTATTTCAACAATCAACATCTCGAGCTTCGGGCATTAGAACCCGGATATTACTCATTAAGCAATGCTTTTTTAAGCACAAAATGGCCCAAAACCGAAAAGGCACTATCTGATTTCAAAACGCTGGTTGAAGACAACAAACTTCAGGAAGAATCGCTATTCGAACTCCTTCGCAGTACAAAAACTTTTCCTGATCACAAGCTGCCCTCTACAGGACTTCCTCTAGAAAGAGAACGAATGGTCTCTTCTATATTTATTCTCTCAGACGACTATGGAACTCGCTGCTCAACACTTCTTTTTGCCAACCCGGATGGAGATACAACCTTTATCGAGAAAACATATCAACCCGGTTCCCTAAAGGTAGTTCACTCTGAACACCACAGCTTCTAGCTTTTGAGCACTGCCCGTTTCTCAAAAATTATTGGTACTATTCGACACAACAAGACCTTTTTTTTTAACTTATTTAACCAATTCAAATGCCACCAACAGAGGATGATAAAGTCAGTTGCCTGATTGTAACAGCAAATCGGAAAAAGTTATTGAGGCGCTCGCTTCTTTCTTTGAAAAACCAAACACACAAAAATATTGAAGTTGTGGTAGTTGACAACGGTGAAGAAAAAGTTGAAGAGCTGTTGGATCTTTTTCCTGAAGAGCAGGTCAACTATACCTTCATTAAGCCTTCTCCCAATAATATTCTGGGTGAACTTCGGAATATCTCATTAGAAAATGCGACTGGCGACTATATGATCTGCTGGGATGATGATGACTGGTTCCATCCCAAAAGAATTGAAATTCAGCTCCAGACACTCCGTTCCGGTTTTGATGCATGCTGCCTCGAAGGAAATATTTTTCATATCGACTCTCCGGATCTAATCGACCATCCATATATCGGCCGGCTTCCTGATGGCTCACCAAGCTCCATAATGCACAGGCGAAACGATCAAATCCGCTATCCGTCGATGCGACGCGGTGAGGATACCGTTTATCTAAACCAATGGATTGGGCAAGGCAGATATAAAATGCTCGATCTCAGCTATGCATACCTTTTTGTACGGGTTTTCCATGGGAGCAACGTATCCGGGAAAAAACACTTTTTGCGCAGATTAAAGAATTCACCCAAAAACTGGATTCAGTTTATGTGGTACGCAAAAATTAAGGGAGATCTGCTGGGACATCCTAAATTTAAACTATCCCGGGTGGAACAGGAATCGTTTGAAATGTTCATAAGAGACTCTAGAAAGCTCGGTATTCTTTGAGCGAAAAATTTCAAGATATGTTAGAGTCACTAAAAATCGGATTTCAATCATTTCAGAAAAAATTCAAGGAATTCAGGCAGTCACCGCATGGTAAAACGTTTTTCAAATACCTGTCTTATGCAGCACAGGTACTAATTATTGCCATCATTGCCGTTCAGCTTACAGGAATTGGCTGGGGCAATATTATCAATTCTCTTCCCACTACACCCTGGTTTTACGTTCTTTTTCTCTTTATCTACTTTCTGCTTCCATTTTCGGAAACCCTGGCGTATAAAATTACCTGGAACATTCCCTACTGGAAAAGTCTGAATATTTTTATCAAAAAGAGAATTTTCAATAAAGATGTGATGGGGTATTCCGGTGAGATCGTACTGATGCAGTGGGCTTCTATTCACACTGAAAAGTCAAAAAAACAGATCTTTAAAGATGTGCGGGATATGAATATCATCTCATCTGCCGCATCCACAATTATTGCATTCGGGTTATTGGGGATTCTTTTCCTAACCGGTCAAATCAAGGCTTTAGACAGACTGATTCAGCGCGACTTACTGGCAGGCACCACACTTTTGGACTATCTGATTGTTGGTATCATTGCGATTATTCTGGCAGCTGTTATAGCCCGATTCAGAAAATATCTCTTCAGCATGCCGGCTACAACTTCAATAAAGATTTTCTCCATACATTCAATCAGAATGATCGTTCTTTACGCCGCTCAAATTCTGCAGTGGCATATTGTCCTTCCGGAAATCAGCCTTGAGATTTGGTTTACATTTTTGAGCGTAAATATCATTATCAGCCGGATCCCAATCATTCCGAGCCAGGATCTTGTAGCTACCGGAACCAATATTGAAATCGCAAAAATCTTACAGGTGCCCGTAGCTCCCGTAACCGGTATTTTCCTTGTCCATGATGTGCTTGGTAAAGTGTTGAATTTTAGCCTGTATCTGATTCTCACAATTACCGGTAAAAAAGGAAAGTCTGAAATTCAATTATAAATTGATACGGCCTACTCTGTTAACTCTTCCCAAACCCGATCGGCAAAGTCATAAAAAGGCTGTTTTTGGTGATGCCATCCGAAGTGCAGGCAGTAGGGAGTCACTTTCATATAGTCGCCCTTACCGGGAACCAAAGAAAAAAATGAAATCAAAAATTTTCGAAGCCATTTGAGTTGGATCGCCTTAAAATCATACACAAATCGGTCGTTGTAAAGAGTACATTCAATGGCAGTAAAATCGTAGTTATGTTCAGTATAATCCTCTATATAGTCAAGCTGCGGACTTTCATAGCCATTTAACCAAGGTAAAATCGGAATTCTAAGTTTTGACAGCGCCATGCCCAGACTCCACTCACA
>NZ_JAWLDW010000162.1:0-4760 GCF_041686455.1 Rhodohalobacter sp. | reverse complement strand
AAGTATTTCGTTGTAGAATAGTTACTTCTTGATCGAGTTGAATTCATCATTTTATTAGATGGTTGTTTTTGGTTTATTCTGGTTTTTCAACAGGAATCGCACCTGGGACTTATAGTCATGCAGGTAAAAGGGGGATCCATTCCCACAAGATTTCTGATATCCCAGATTTCGGTAGCACCAAGTTCGGCGGTTTCATCGACTCGGGCCATATCAATGGTTTTGCTGTTAATCTTTCCGTTGCTCATGCGCATTATCCGGGTAGCCGTTACCTTATCAGAACTCAGCTAATAATTGAAGGTGTAGGTATATTTAGCCAGGATTGTCCGGGTGGCGCTGAGTGGGCGAACCGGCGCGTAACTGTAACGGTCCGTATTCATCCCTTCATTGTAAACGATGTAAAGATCATTCCCCTCCTTTGGATTGTACCGCAGCCGGAAATTAGAAATAAACGACTCTGATGCATTACTGTACTGAACAAAAGTACTGATCGAAAGGTCATTGTTGAAATAGTATCTCAGGCGCAGCCGGCCAACGTGGGCTGTAAATCTGTCGTCCCTAGAGGGGAAAACTATCCGGTTCATCTCATAATAAGGATCTATCTTGAATTTCGGAGTTAAGCTCCAGGTGAGATTGTAGCTGTTGGAAAACCGGTACCCGTCAAAAAACTGACCGGCATTCAGATTGGTGCGAAAAGTTATAAGACTTGCTTCAGCTGAACTATAGGAACCTTGAAAACCGTAAAAATGATAATTCCCGGAAGGGATAAACACATCATTAAAGATTTCAAAGGATTCGGTAATATTTTCATAAAAGAAACCGGGCCCGGCGTTGAGTACACCACCACTTTTCCAGGATGTACTCCATCGTGGGCCGAGTTCTGCCGATTCTGTTGTTCCGTCAGTATTGCTCAAAAATAAAGATCCATCCAGTGAAATCTGGTGATTGATAAATGGCGTTTTTTCGCTGTTTGTAAACCATCCATAGGAGATAGAATTGCCGAAACGGGTGTAATCCTCACGTATTTCGAACCCGATTCCCGGATTATATCCAGGCCCCGACCGGGAAAAGCTGGAATTATAGCCGATGCCTTCGATATCCCTGGTTTCCCATTCAAGATGAATACGAGAGGCATCCAGAAAAGAAAGATCATTTACTCCTTCGTTTTCAAAAGTCCGGGCAAAGTTAGCCGTCAGGTAATTGTCATCAAATAACCGGAAAATACCATCGGCTCCCAAGGCATAATTATACGTGCCATCTTCGCCAATTCGGCTGGTAAACATCGTTCCAATGTAGGAATATGAGTTAATTACCCTGCGGCGCAACCTAAGCACTCCAAAATTTTCGGAAGGCAAATTTGTACCCTGGCGGGCCGTTTGCATATTGATAAATCCAAGATCCCATCCCCCTACGCGTCCCACAAGGCGCGCACCACCAAGAATCCGAACTTCCTGGCCATTGTTAATTCCGATACGACGGCTGTAAAACAATCGATTGGGCCCTCCAAAACTGACTTTAAACAGGCTGGCGCGTTCCTGGAAAAAATTTCGTTTTTCAGGGAAAAACAGTGAAAACCTGGAAAGGTTAACCTGTTGGTTATCGGCTTCAACTTGTGCAAAATCGGTATTTACCGTGAGATCAAGAGTCAGATTACTTGTGAGTCCGTATTTTATATCCACGCCGGCATCATAGGTGAGCTGATCGTCTCTTAACCAGGCGGTTTGTGTGTCGTTAAGCTCATGTTGTTGTCCGAAGCCACCCAGCAGATAAGGTGTTATATATAAGGGACGCTTATTTTCCAGATTTGCAAATCGAACCTTTTGACTTTGAGATGGTTTCCAATGCCCAAACCATCCCCAATCGTTCGGGATGGCCGGGAAAACTGAGGATTCCGACTTACGGGCGATCCAGCGGTTAGCAATCAACCCCATCACAACCTCGCCCTCTGAACTTTCATAGCGAAGGCTGCTAAATGGGATACGCATCTCTGCAAACCAACCCTCTTGGTTCACTTCTGTAACCACATCCCAAAATGTATTCCAACTGATATTAAATGGAATGCTTCCCTGGGCGTCATTAAAAATAGTAAAGTCCGATCGCACACTTCCCGGGGCCACAAAAAAGCCCAGTGCGTTTTCGTTGTCATTAAATGTATCGATAACCACACCGAAAAAATCATCGGTAGGGCTTCCACTATCTCTTTCAAGCGCTGAACTCTGTATTTTTGAGGGATTCGAATCGTACATCCGAGATCCTATGTACAGGTACTCATCGGTGTAACCGACTCGGACTTCTGATCTTTCAGTAGGTTCACCCCCTGATCTGGGTAGATACATGGTCATGGGAAGTGATATGGCCTGATTCCAGGCGTCTTCATTCAGCTTGCCGTCCAGCTCGATCGGACCGTCAATGCGGGGTATCGTTATTACAGAATTTGATTGAGAATAACCGATATCCGGTAGTATCCACCAAGCTAGTATTCCACACAATAAAATTTTCCCGAAAAATATATATCCTTTAAATAAATTCAATTCGCCTAATTTATTTTTAATAATGATTTAATGAAAAGTATTAGACATCAAGTGATTTATTATCTGAATAAATAATTGATTCTAAACTATTTGAAGAAATATTTCATTTAGTTTCGTTATGATTTTTCTCTTCAAAAATTTCTGCCCACTCATTGAAGCCTGGTGCCATTTTATCAAGTCTGTTGATTATTACTTCATTGGAAAGTTTACCCTCACCTTTTGGAAAGTTTGCTTTTAGTTCTCTTATAAAGGAGAAGCCGCGTTCTTCAAAAAGATCGTTGGCTTTGCTTTCAAAATTCGCCTGATACCAACCATAATTATCTGCACCCACCCGGACATAGTATTCTTCAAAATCTTCCAGTGTTCTGTGTTTAGGATCATAATCATCAAGGATAACCTCTGTAGAGAGGTCCCAGATTCGGGCATCATCGGGGTATTTCGTGTGCAGGAAAGCATATAGAAAATAGTTAGCTACAAATTCGTTGAACCAACGTGCAGGTTGGCCAATTCCGTAAACATCTGCATAAGGATGTCCAATTTCGTGAAAGCCGATGAGGTCGACCATTTTAGCCGAAAATTCCTCGTAAGATAAACCGGTGTTATCCACTTTTTGTCTTAGTTCCGGGGTAATCCTTTCTTTTAAAGACATCATCAGGTCATATACGACCCCATCCTGATCCAGGGGCTGAAAGGCAATGGCTTTGGAATCTTCATAACTTACGTGAGGAATGGCATAGGGATAATTGGTGATTTCTTTCCAATGTTCTTCCCTAAGCAGTGCCAAACGAAAATCAAGATCCACTTTTAAAGAATCAGAGAAAAACTGCAGGGCTTCATTCAGCACCTGTCCGAGCTCTTGGGCTCTGTCTTCTCCCCCTTCAGCATAATGAACTATGATACCATGCTGCGCCGAATCCAAAGAAAGGGCGAGAACCTTTTCAAGAGATACTTCAATATGTGATTGCGCGTAAATATTTGTGGGAAATGAAATAAGTAATCCTGCAACGGCCAATAACACTATTTGAACAGAAATGAGATTTTTCATTTTTATTTTATTTTAAAATTATCTGTTATTACTAAACTGCTACATCATGGCGTGCCTGAAATAAGGTCTTCCGCTTTGCCCGTCCGGATATGGACAGATCAGAGCATATTCTCCCGGCTCAAAATCGAAATCCACGACGCTGTCAGGAACCTCTCTTTCGTTCGGCACGCTGACAGGTCAGCTGTCGATTACTTCACTTCCAGCACCCCCATCATGCCCTGATCCTCATGATCCAGGATATGGCAGTGATACATCCATTTACCCGGATAATTATCGTAGCGGACGATAAAGCGGGCATTCTCGAACCCCGGTACATTCACCGTATCCTCCCACTTTGTCTGGGATACCGGTTCTCCATTACGTTCAAACACCTGGAACTGGTAGCCGTGCAGGTGAAAGGGGTGATCCATCCCCACAAGATTTCTAATATCCCAGATTTCTGTTTCTCCCAGGTTTGCAGATTCGTCAATCCGCTGCATATCCATGGTTTTGCTGTTAATCTTGCCATTGCTCATACGCATCACCCTTGTAGCCGTTACCTCATCAGGATTCAGCTTTGGGATTGGCCGCAATGTTTCCGGTATTTCAGGGGACTCCACAGACGGTTCATCGCTGTAGGTCAGCGTTAACAGATCCCGTGTTTGTTCCCAATCTGCCGGACGCCACTGCGGCATGTATCGGTTATAGGGAAGGGCCTGCAGCGTAACCTCACTTCCGGGATCAGCTGTGCCATGCACAAGAACCTCAGCACGCTCTCCATTGGCCAGCACGATTTCATCGGTTTTTTCGGGGTGCTCAAACAGTCCGCCATCACTACCGACATGTGTAAATGTGTGTCCTTCAAGTCCAAGCCGGTAAATCCTGGCGCCGGAGGCGTTCACAATCCGCCAGCGCTGAACTTCTCCGCTTCGAATAGACAGTTCGGGCATAATCTCGTCATTGACAAACAGGACATCGCCCTCGCGTCCGTTCATTTCGTCCATTTTGAACTGCCGGGTGCCTTCCTCGGCAAAATCGATGGCACCTTCTTCATCAAAACGGTTATCAGATAGAATCAACAGCTTATCTTCCAGCTCGTCCGGGAGAGGATCATTGGGATCGCGTACAATTATTCCGCCGTACAGTCCCATTCCCACCTGCCACGCCGTTCGATGGTGAGGATGCGGATGATACCAGTAGGTTCCGGC
>NZ_JAWLDW010000161.1:0-4762 GCF_041686455.1 Rhodohalobacter sp. | reverse complement strand
TTTCAGCACTTCTCCTTTTTTGTGAAGAGTATAGGCAAAATCGTGTAGGTATAAATAGGAGATTGATTGTTGATCAATGCCGCACGTTACGAGTGACAATTCCGAGAGCAGTACGACAGTTAACAAACTACACCCAGGAGTATATGGAAAGGCTGATACAATTAGCGTTACCGTTCAATTATTCACTTAAACAGAGTATTCCGTTCGGTTTTGGATTAGCTCCCTATATCATTCCAATATCTATTTCGGTACACCTCTTCCTTCTCAACGCTATACTTTGGATTTTAACGCCTGATACCTACTTAAATCTAACCAGTATTCTCTATTATAACATTAGCTGGTTGGTTATCGCAGCAATACTTGACTACTTTCAAATCAGGCGAATTGAGACGTTCACTACGAACATTAATAAATTTCTCTCTCTCTATCTCTTGTTTGGAGTGTCCTATATTGCACTCTTTGCGATTCGTAGCGTCGATTTTTCACTCAACTATCAGCTCACTACGCTGGGAATTGTCTTTGGTGTGGTGACGATTCATCGCATAATATTTTATTGGTTCAGAAGTGTATATAGAATCAAGGGTGGGAATTTCGTAAACGTTGTAGTGATCGGTAAAGACCGGAATATGTCTAAACTACGCAAATTTTTTGCACGGCCGGAATTGGGATATCGCTTTAAAGGATATTTTCACACTGAAGAATCCGGCAGGGGAAATGACCTGGGACACGTTGATGATTGCTACGAGTACATTCTTAATAATTCGATTGATGAAATCTACTGCCTGGCGTCCAAACTTTCCGAAGATCAACTGAAAGATCTGCTTAAGTTTGCAGACAACAACTTTAAAAAAGTTAAAATTATCCCCGATAGCAAAGGTGTGTATACCAAAACAATGGATATTGATTTGTATGGGTCAATACCGGTGATTAACCTGAGAGAACTGAAAGTCCATTCGGAATACGGCAAGGTAGGCAAGCGCATGTTTGATATTGTCTTTTCCCTGTTGGTGATCATCTTTTTACTTTCCTGGCTCACCCCGCTGCTGTATGTCATAATAAAAATAGAATCGAAAGGTCCGCTTTTCTTTAAGCAGCTGCGTAACGGTCACAAAAAACAGACGTTTCACTGCCTCAAATTCAGATCTATGAAGGTAAATAGCGAGGCCCATAAAAAAATGGGAGAGAAAAACGATCCCCGACTGACCCGTGTGGGTGCATTTCTGAGGAAAACCAATATTGACGAACTCCCACAGTTTTTTAACGTACTTGCTGGCGACATGACGGTGGTAGGGCCGCGGCCACATATGGAACTTCATACCGAAGAGTATACGAAGTCGGTCGATAAATACCTGGTGCGTCATTTTTCAAAACCCGGCATCACCGGCCTGGCACAGGTAAGAGGCTATCGCGGCGAAATCGAAAACAAATACGATATCATCAACCGTGTTAAGCTGGATATTTTCTATCTTGAAAAAGTCTGCTTCCTATTCGATCTCAAAATCATTTTCGAAACGCTTTTTAAAACGTTGTCCGGAGATAAGAAAGCGTATTGAGGGGGCAGGGATTAGGGTACAGGATTCAAAGCTCAGAACTAAATCCAGGCAAAGCGTCAAGTAAATCCCATGTCTGGAGAGGGCAGGTGTGTTATATCAATCACGAAGTTCTACAGGCTCAATTTAAATGTCGGCTACAATTTTGTAAGTAACTACAGGTATCAGCTCTCTGCCTTACACCAGGGGTTTTCAGGTATGCTGGAAGTTAAGTGGCAGATTTTTGATGTGAGTAATTAGTGTTATGCCTCTACGAATTACAGAATCAACCAATTCTCAAATTCTTCCTAAAACTTCATGCAAATTAGTTTAGAATACCATATTTCATCATTTATTTAGCCCACTTAAAACGATAGTCTTTATTTTGATTAAGTTTGTATAAAGTACTTCAAATAGCAATTACTGTATAAATGAAGAATAAAAAAATTTACATTGCAGGGCACAGAGGAATGGTGGGCTCAGCCATCAAGCTGAAATTAGAGCAGGAGGGGTATACCAATCTGGTTTACAAAACCAGTTCAGAGTTGGATTTAATCAATCAGGAAGCTACTAATGAATTTATTAAGTTCGAAAAACCGGATATTGTCATTATCGCTGCAGCAAGAGTGGGAGGGATCCTGGCGAATGATGAATATCCGTATCCGTTTCTTTATGACAACCTCCAGATTCAGAATAATCTGATCAATGCGTCTCATCATAATGACGTTGAAAAAGTGATATTTTTGGGCAGTTCCTGCATCTACCCAAAACTGGCGGATCAGCCACTCAAAGAAGAGTACCTACTGACGGGACCGCTGGAGCCAACCAACCAGTGGTATGCTGTGGCTAAGATTGCCGGTGTAAAATTAATTGAAGCACTGAGAAAACAGTTTGCCAGAAATTATGTATCTCTGATGCCAACCAATCTTTATGGGCCGAGGGATAATTTCGACCTGGAAACATCACATGTGCTGCCGGCCATGATCCGTAAATTTCATGAAGCCAAAGAAAACGGCCACTCTCCCGTACCGTTATGGGGATCCGGAACACCTATGCGAGAATTTCTTTATGTGGAAGACCTTGCTGATGCCGTGTTTTTTGCAATGCAAAATGATTTCGAGGATACCTTATATAATGTGGGTACCGGCAAAGATATTACGATAAAAGAACTGGCTGAAACGATTCAGCAGATTACCGGACACGAAGGCGAAATTGAGTGGGACAGCAGCAAGCCGGATGGAACTCCACGCAAACTAATGGACGTATCAAAAATGAAAGATGAAGGATGGGGTTATCAAACGGAACTGAAAGAGGGAATTCGGAAAACCTATGACTGGTTTTTGAATCACCGGGAAGATATTAAAGAGGTAAAGATGTAAAGGCGGGTTAGCTAAGGATGAAATAGATCAATACACTAAAGTGAAAACTAAAAAGTTCACATTCATTTTTTTCCGGCTAATCTCATTTGAAAATTACCTCTCCAGTATTTATTCAAATCGTCGATAAAAAATTATTAAAAATACTAACTATAAAGTCTATACATTTTGAGTTCAAAAAATAAAGTTGCGCTAATTACGGGGATAACGGGTCAGGATGGAGCCTATCTATCTGAATTATTGTTAAGTAAGGGTTATGAAGTTCATGGTATTAAACGCCGATCGAGTTCTTTTAATACAGGTCGTGTAGATCATCTGTATACAGATCCTCACTTTAAGGGGCTTCCTTTTTATATGCACTACGGTGATCTGACCGATTCAACAAATCTGATCCGTATTGTACAGGAAGTTCAGCCCGATGAGATTTATAACCTGGCAGCTCAGAGTCATGTTCAGGTTTCATTCGAGGCTCCCGAGTATACGGCAAATACAGATGCAATGGGCACTCTTCGAATTCTTGAAGCAATTCGAATTTTAGGAATGACAAAGAAAACAAAATTCTACCAGGCATCTACAAGCGAGTTGTATGGTAAAGTTCAGGAGGTTCCTCAAACGGAAAAAACACCATTTTACCCGCGCTCGCCTTATGGTGTGGCCAAGCTGTATGCGTTTTGGATCTGTGTAAATTACAGAGAAGCATATAATATGTTTGCGGTAAACGGAATATTGTTTAACCATGAATCACCTAATCGCGGAGAGACGTTTGTAACCCGTAAGATCACGCGTGCAGCGGTCCGAATTGCTGCGGGAATACAACCCAAGCTGTTTCTGGGTAATCTGAATGCTAAGCGAGATTGGGGGCACGCAAAAGATTATGTAGACGGAATGTGGAGAATGCTGCAACAGGAGGAGCCGGAGGATTACGTCCTCGCTACAGGAAAGACAACCACCGTTCGCGAATTTTGTGAGCGATCATTTCATCATGCAGAAATTGATCTTGAATGGGAAGGAGAGGGAGTCAATGAGGTTGGGAAGAGCAAGGAGACCGGTGAGGTACTTGTTGAGATAGATCCTACTTACTTTCGTCCGACCGAGGTAGATCTTCTTGTAGGTGACCCAACCAAGGCAAAAGAAAAACTGGGTTGGGAACCAACCTATTCTGTTGACGAGCTGATTAAGGAGATGGTTGAGGAAGATCGTAACGAGCTCTGAGTTAAATCTTTTGGAGCAGGTATACTCTTCTTCTAAAGTTGAGTGTATCTGCAAAATATGGAAGAATGGAAGGCCGGTTGGGAAATGTCAGCCCAGCTATAAAGTTATTCTTCCGGCTTGTACTATTTCTGTATAATTCATTACCTTAACTATTCTTGACGGTAATTGAAATGCTGAGGTAGCCGGTTGTCACATCGAAAGTTTCGAATGTGCAAACGTGGCTATTTGGGAAGTAACAATTCCCGAATGACGCAATCTGTTGTCACAAATATTGTCACATTCGTCGATTTTGAGATTTTTGAAAGCTTGATATACTGATTTTTATTTGGTCTTTAGAGTGAAATAAATGCTCTTTAAAGTACCATAAGTACATATAATTGATTTACTGTTTTAAAATGCGCCCGTAGCTCAACTGGATAGAGCGTCTGACTTCGGATCAGAAGGCTGAGGGTTCAAATCCTTCCGGGCGTACAGAGCAGGGCACAGGGTTCAAGGTGCAGGACGCAGGGTTTACCTGTCACTTGCACCCTGAGCCTTGTGCCCTGTAGCCTGAAACGCACCCGTAGCTCAACTGGATAGAGTACCTGACTACGAATCAGGCGGTTACAGGTTCAAATCCTGTCGGGTGTACAAAGAACAAAGCTC
>NZ_JAWLDW010000160.1:0-4807 GCF_041686455.1 Rhodohalobacter sp. | reverse complement strand
ATTGGAGCTGCAATTTTAAAAAGATTAATCAATGCTTCTGGCAACAGACAAGTATCCTTAAAATTACAAGTCCTAAAAGTAAATCCAGCCAAGCGGCTTTATAAACGATTCGGCTTTAAGACAGTTGATAAGACAGAAACTCATATCATCATGGAAAGAAGTGTGGCATCACCAATTCATTAATCGGACAGCCCTCGCCAATCCTTGCCAACTTCTCTTTCCATAGTTACAATTTCCTTTGCAACAAACTCAACGTATTTGAGCCTGCATCCTAAGTGCGTGGCCGATATACCATTCGGAAAGCTAATTGTTAACCATCTGCGCCTTGAATTATAAATCGAAAGAGATACTATCGCTGCCGGAGTAGAATAGATTGTAAACTCTGTGATTATTGGTTAACGTTTATAATGACTATGGTTTGCAGATTACAAATACCAACGAATGAACAAAACATAGCGCCTGTTTGTGATTTCACGACCAGCTGGTGTTTAAATCATGGTTTGTCGAAAGTGGAATCTATCCGCTTTACGGTGGCTGTAAGTGAGCTTGTCACAGATATTATTCTGTTTGCCTATCCTGAAAACAGCCGGGAAAATTTTGAAATCGAATATCACTACAGTTTCCCGAACCTGGAAATTGTTGTTAGTGAATTAGGGGAACCATTTGATCCGGACAAACACACATATGATGCTAAAAAAGCACGGGAAGAAAGCAATTTTGAAGGTGCAGGTTTATTGTTAATGAAGGAGCTCAGTGATGAGTTTTCCTTTATCAACAAAGGCAAAGAGGGCAAAGAGTTCCGGTTATCAAAAAAAATTGAAATACATGATATAGATGAGCTGTTACAGCAGTCTGCATCCTTGCGTGAACCGGAGGTTGACCGTGATCAGCAAGAGAATCCCCATAAGAATATTGATGAATTTACAGTGAGCCGTATCCGGTCTGCTGATGCAGAGGAAATAGCAAAAATTTTCTACCGCACGTATGAGTACAGTTACTTCAAGGAGGATATGTATTTACCCAAAAAAATTGAGGAAGCTGTATTAAGCAAGGAAAAGCTCGGGGTCATTGCCCGGAAAGAGGATGGAGAAGCGATTGGATATTTTGGTGTAATGCAAAAAGAGGACTCGGATATCGCTGAATTGGGAGAAGCTATTGTAACGCCCAGTTATCGAAGAAATGGGGTGATGACCTCGATGATGAACCATCTCATCGAAATTCTAAAGGATCAGGGTGTGACAGCTTTATTTGCCAAAGCGGTGACCAACCATCTGGTGAGTCAAAAAGTGAATCACAAATTTGGATATGAAACTACGGCAATTTTGCTCGCCCTTTCAGAAAATATCAAGTACAAAGGATTTGATGAAGATTATCCACAACCGATTTCTGCTGCCCTTGAATTTTTACCCCTTATATATCCCAAGCAAAAATCAGTCTATCTGCCTGAGAAATACAAGGATTTTATTCTGGAGACGTATGAGGAACTTAGATTAGAAGTAGAACCAAAAGAAGTGACATCCACCCACTTGGCTGAAAAGTCAGATATAGATCTGAATGTTAACTATACCAGCCTGACCTCGTTGATAGTGGTCAATAAATATGGCAAAGATTTTCAGGAGGTACTCTCGAATATGGTCAGAAGCCTTGAGGAGAAAAATCCGTGTGTTATTTACCTGGATCTTCCACTGGAGAATGAATCGACGCCGGAACAGTTTTCAGAGGCGGTGTCATCAGAATTCATTTACTCCGGACTTATGCCTCAATTTCACCGGCAATCCGACTACCTTCGATTACAAAAAGTGTATTCATCCCTTGATCCTGACATTATTGAAATTTACTCCGATTTCGGAAATAAAATTAAATCACTTGTTGTAGATGAATATCATAGACATACATAAAGAGGGGCAGGTTTTATCAGTAACGGTTCATAGCCATTTCAATCTGCGAACAAAAAATAAGATTGAAAGCCTTCTGACTCCGGGAATCAATAAACTGACTATTAATCTGATTAATTGTAATTTTATAGACAGTGAAGGGGTGATTTTTTTACATGAGTGGTTAAAAAGCGGAAATGAATTACTTCTTAAAAAACCACCGCCCATTTTTTTTGAAATTCTGGAAATCCTGGAACTGGATGATTTATGGGATCTTGAAAATATCATAATAAACTAAATTCAAGTGTATGTCTGAACAAAAATCCAACTCTATGATCGATATTACAGATGAACCCAATCTTTGGGAGAGATTTTTTATGGTTCACTCTTTACTTGTTATTGGAAGCAGGGAAAAAAACGGGGATTATAATATGGCTCCTAAGCACATGGCGATGCCTTTGGGAATGGGGCCTTATATCGGTTTTATGGGAACACCCAGAAAGACGACGTATCAAAATATCAAACGCGAGAAAGTTTTTACGGTGAGTTACCCGCAATCCGATCAACTGGTTTTTTCCAGTATTACGGCGTCATCCCGGGACAAAGAAGATGAAAAACCGGCTATTTTAACGGTCCCTAAAGTAGATGCTCAAAAAATAGATGGTAAGTTTATCAAAGGTTCCTACCTGCAATTCGAATGCACTCTTCATGACATCATGGGTAAATTTGGAGAATGGGAGATGATTGTCGGAAAGATTGTAGCAGCGTATGTACACGAAGATGCAATCAGGAAAGAAGGGATTGAAGCCGATGATGCCAGCCTGATCAGTAATAACCCACTGCTGGCCTATCTGCATCCCGGCCGGTTCAGCATCATCAAAAAAAGCAACACATTTCCATTACCTAAAGACTTTAAAATATAATATGCAGGTCATGACAGAATCGGGACGTGAAATCCATACTTATTTTTTGGAGCATAAAGCTGATTTTATCGAACTGCTGCGCTCACTCGTAGAGCAGGAAACTCCCTCCGATGATCCTTCCTCTTTTAAAGAAGTATTCAGCATTCTTCGCAAAAGCTTCGAAGATTTAGGCTATAGTGTTGAACACAGGCCGGGTGAAACTACGGCGGGCGAGCTTGTTTGCAAACCGGATGATTTTGATCCTGATGCCCCAAGCCAGCTTTTGGTCGGGCATATTGATACGGTCTGGGATACCGGGACGCTCAACGAGATGCCGTTCTCAATTCAAGATAATATTGGAACAGGGCCGGGTATCTTTGACATGAAAGCGGGTGTTTGCATGATGATTTTTGCCATGAAGGCAATCAGGAAATTGGGCAGGTCTCCGGATGTACAGCCTGTTTTTATCATCAGTTCGGATGAGGAGATAGGCAGTTTTGAGTCGAAAGATATAATTGTTGAGGAAGCTAAACAGGCTGAACGAACATTTATTCTCGAACCTGCGCTTGGAAGAGAGGGGAAGATCAAAACAGAGCGAAAAGGTATCGGCCTTTATGAGATCGATATAAAAGGGACTCCATCACATGCAGGCCTTGACCCTGAAAAGGGTTCAAGTGCAATCCTGGCCCTCTCAAATATCGTACAGCAGTTAATTGAACTTAATGATCCGCTGAATGGCATTAATGTTAACATTGGAAAAATAGAGGGAGGAGAACGTGCGAACGTTATTGCTGCAAAAAGTAAAGCCATAGTGGATGTGCGGGTTCCTACAAAAGAGGACGGGGAACGGATTAATGAGCAAATTTATAATCTCAAATCTGAAGAAAAAGGGATTGAGGTTAAAATATCAGGAGGAATCAGGCGGCTTCCGCTGGAAAAAAAAGAAGCTAACCAGCGATTGTGGGAGATAACCCAATCTTTGGGCAATGAGCTGGATATGGAATTGCAGGAGACTGCAACGGGAGGCGTATCAGATGGGAATTTCACAAATTTATACTCTCCGACTATAGATGGCCTCGGTGCCGTGGGCGAAGGGGCACACGCCTATCACGAAAAAATATTTCTGGAGGAAACGCTCAAACGCGCCGAACTGCTGACTCTTTTATTACTACACCCCTCACTCAAGGTGGAACCGGAGACATAGTATATTTTATTTAAAATAGCGTGATTTCGACATTAAACTAAATACTTCGTCAGTTCGAGCGCAGTAAACGAACGCAAGTGAGTGCACGCAGTCGAGAACTCGATATTTCACTTAAGTAGAATAAGTTGAATTCTATTACTTAGACGTGCCTCTTACCTGCCGACTGTTATTCAGTCTATGTATGTGTCTGCTAATCAGCTAAATAAATATGTTAACCCTCTGAAGGCTGCTGAGGCACTATCCAGGCGATCACTTCGAAACAAGTGAACCCACAAAACTTCCAGTAGACAGAGTTAATCATTATACGTCAGCACGCGTCCCCAAAGGCTCTTGGTTCCCCAGATGCCACGCCGCAGGGTTTCGAGCTGTACAATCTGGCTGTTATCAACAAACAGGTTTACTTCCGGGCCGTAATTTTTGATGTACCATGCAAAGACTTCAGGATCGGCAGCTTCAAACATCAGCTTTTCCAGGCCGATTTCGTTGATAAACTCAGCCGGAACGTCTGTTCTCCACGGGTCGGCATTTTCGGTGATTCCTTCCGACTCAATCATAATCATATACGCGCCTGCATCAACAAAACGCTTCGCCTGTTTTACGGCGTAGCCTGTATCCAGCGTTCCTTCACTCTCCAGCTCGCCTTTGGCGGTATCGCCACCGGCACCAAACTGTATACCGATTTCAGGCTTGGCCTTGAGTCCGGCACTTTGCACTTTCTCAATCAATCGCAGCCAGTCGTCGGTGGGCAGGGTGATGAAACCTGCGGAGATTTCAATAATATCGAAGCCGTAATCCTTGCAGGTCTCAATGTACTTATCAACAGACTC
>NZ_JAWLDW010000042.1:0-21614 GCF_041686455.1 Rhodohalobacter sp. | reverse complement strand
GCCTCATCTTTATACTCCAAGCCCCTCAGCGCTTCGCGCTCAGGGGCTTTTTTTTATCCCAAAACTCTCCACCTCCCACGAAATGGTTTTTGTGTGGGTATTGTTTATATTCGAACATAGAAACCCATCTTTAACATAAGTAGTATAACAGTGGAATATAATTTAGCTCAAACCGTGAATATCAAAAAAGATATATCATCATTTTTATCGGACTATAAAGAAAAACTTTCCGAACTATTCAGTGAAAGAAATGATGAAGACGAAATGTTAGCTACTCGCGGAATACCCCCTTACGTATTACGTGAAGTGCTCGAACAGAATCCATTATCAACATTTATACCTAAAGAGCATAATGGTAGAGGCGCGATAACCGGCGAAGCACTCTCCATGCTGGAAACTACATCATATCAATCATTGCCACTTTCGCTAATGATGGGTATTAACGGTGCCTTGTTTCTGCAACCTGTAGCTAATTATGGTAAGGAAGAAGCTCAAAAATCTGTCTTTCAAAGATTTCTTCAAAAAAAGAATATGGGCGGATTAATGATAACTGAACCTGATTACGGTTCGGATGCACTGAGAATGAAGACCAGTTTCGATTACAACGAAAAAAATGATTCTTACTCAATAGATGGGTTAAAACACTGGGCCGGTTTAACAGGTTGGGCTGATTACTGGTTGATAACCGCGCGTGGTTTAGATAAGGATGGTGAGCTTGGAAGAGATATTGGATTTTTTATTCATGACAGTTCCAATGGCGGTATTGAAGTTCTTGAGTATTATAAAAATCTGGGTCTTTATATGCTTCCATATGGAAAAAATAGGGTGAACATCGATGTACCTGCTACCCATCGATTAGAGCCAAATACAACGGGTGTAACGATGATGCTCGATATTTTGCATCGAAGCAGATTACAATTTCCAGGCATGGGTACTGGCCATTTGAAAAGAATGTTAGACGAGGCACTGGATCACTGTAAATCTCGATTGGTAGGTGGAAAAAGCCTATTTAACTACGATCAAGTGAAAGAGCGACTGGCACAATTACAGTCCTATTTTACGGTAAGTTCAGCAATGAGCTATTTTACAAGTACCAATGTTCCATTGGAAAAAAATACGTCCAGAATGGATGTGGCAGCCAATTCAATCAAGTCTGTTGTGACTGATTATATGCATGAAGCTTCTCAGTCGTTAATGCAGCTTGTAGGAGCAAAGGGTTATCGATTGGATCATATAGCAGGTAGAGCGATGGTTGATAGCAGGCCTTTCCAGATATTTGAAGGATCAAATGATATTCTCTATCAACAGATCACAGAGTCTGTACTTAAAATGATGAAGAAAAGTAAAGAGACGAATCTTTATAAATTTCTAAGCAGTTATTCACTTACAGAAAATGCTGCGGAATATTTTAAAGATGTATTAAACTTCAATATTGATAATCAATTGCCACAAAGAAAGTTAGTTCAGTTGGGAAGAGCTATCGGACGAATTGTTTCTATGGAAATGACCCTGAAACTTGGCAATACAGGATTTAACTCCAGCATGATTTCAAATAGCATGAAGGTTTTGAGTTCAGAGGTTCATTCTTTAGTGAGTACATTCAAAAATAATGAAGAGCCATCGATACTCGATGATTACAGCGATAACAGCAGCTGGCTTAAATATGTTAATGTGTAGTTATTGATCAGAAACTATCAATCATTGCCAAGTAAGCCTATTGAACATATTGTTGTACTTTCCGGTGCGGGAATAAGTGCTGAAAGCGGACTATCCACGTTTAGAGATGCGGGTGGACTGTGGGAAGGGTTCGACATCAATGAGGTAGCTTCTATTGAAGGATGGTACAGAAACAGGGAAAAAGTACTCGACTTTTATAATATCCGAAGAAAACAGGCTGCAAGTGCTGAACCCAATCCTGCTCACAAAGCTTTAGCCGATCTTGAAAAAGAGTATCAGGTAACAGTTATTACTCAAAACGTGGACGATCTGCACGAACGCGGCGGTTCGAGTGACGTGATCCATCTGCACGGTAAACTAAGGGAAGCGCGAAGTGAAGAAGACCCTGATGTTATTGTAGATATGGGTGATAAGCCCATTTCAATTGGTGATGAAGCACCGGACGGCACACAGCTAAGACCTAATGTAGTTTGGTTTGGCGAACCGGTTCCTATGGTCTCATTAGCAGCAGAAAAGGTATCTTCGGCAGATCTTTTTATTGTAGTGGGGACTTCGTTGGCCGTATATCCGGCAGCCGGTCTCACAGACTACACCCGGCCAAATATAAATAAGTACTTAGTGGACCCGGGTACACCGGAGCTGTATTCTTATGATGGCTGGACTCACATACAGGAGAGTGCCGTTAGCGGAGTGTCTAAATTAACTAAAAAACTTTTGAATAGAGATTATGAGTAATAAAGCAACCGATAAAGAAAAGGAAGCGCTGGAAAAGTATCTGCTTCAGTTTTTAAATATTGAGAAACATTTTCCTCTTCTTCCGGGAATTACTGACAACAAGGCTATAGCCGGTTTGATGGGTATTGATGAAAAGGATTTAGAAAAGCTTAGAAACCATTTCTCTGAGAACGCTAAGGATGCTGCTCTGGAACTTTTAAAAGAAGGTGACATCTCTGACTGGCTGGACGAATTGCCGTTTAATAAAGATGACACAATTGTAGCTTTTGGTGACTCAGCAACGGATGATTTACAGGGCTGGTTCGAGATATTTAAGAATGTTCTGAATATCTATGTTGACGGTGCCGATTTTAATTTTGTTAACGCCGGCATTGCGAATAATACAACTTCTGAAGCTCTCAGAAGAATGCATCGTGACGTACTCTCACATGAACCGAACTGGGTAATTGTGAGTTTAGGTACATTCGATACAATTCGTCCGGCATTTATGCCTAATCGGACGCTGCATCCACTTTCTGAAACATGGGAAAACCTAGCTACGATTGAAGACGCGATTAAAACGGTAACAGAAAATCCTCCAATATGGATCTCACCCCAACCCGTTATTCCCGGCCTTTTAGATGAAATGGAGCTTTTTGATTTTGAAATCAATGAGAAAGATTTGTCTCAAATCCGCCAAATATTGTTGGGTAAAGCAGGCTATATCGTTGATCCGCTCGGCAAAAGAATGGGAAGTCCTCCGGAAGCGTGGTATTATTTAAGTGATGGAGTTAATCCGTCTCTTTCAGGACATGTGAACACTGTTCGGGAACTTATCAAAACACTTGCTACTGCTGAAGAGAAAGATGGAACAATGGCTTCAGTAGATTTTGACCCTGAGGATTGAGAACCGTTCTAAGTGACTAAATCAGTGCAAGTTCTGTATTGATTTGAAAAATTCTCCCCTAAAAAGGGGAGAGAAAGAGGGGTGTCTCAAGTACTTAAACTGATGATCATTTTCTAAGTTAAAGTATTAGTGATCCTTTGATAAGGATGAGCTTCCATCAGTAAATATTCTATAGAACTGGAGTTAAAACTGAGCCTGAAACGAGACCATATTCAGTACGGGCGCAAAATCATATTTGAGTTGCTCTCTGTTCAATGTTTTTTTTGCGATAATATCCGGACTGATCATACCAACACTAAATCGTTCACGGTCAACTTCTATCAGGGAACTTCTGTTTATGAGATTGGAAGAGACAAAATCTGAATTTCGCTCTGCATAGAAGAACGAATCAAAAAGGCCAAGGCCAAATCCTGCCCAGGCACCGATTGATGATCCGTACTGGAGGCCGTCAACAATCGGTTTATTACCAATAAGCATCACAGCCGACCCTAAAATTGCTCCTCCGGCAGCTCCATAAAAAGTGTCTAGTAACACGATGACAGATGAATTATTTCCATCGTTAAAAATGCCCGAAATGAAGAACTCCTGCCCCTGAGGCAGAGTTACAATGTCGTAAACTGCAACTCCGGCACCGGCTAAAATTCCAGATCCAAGACCGATGCGTAACGGTGTAAAATCGCTGCTATTCTGAAGGCCCATTGTAGCTGCTCCCAATGCAGTACCTGTTAGAGCGCCATTTAAGACATTTCCTCCAAGAAGCTGTCCGGTTTGAGCGGAAGATTTTTCAGAAACGGTGACCGTTAGGAGAAATAAAAAAAGTATCAACAGGGTAAATTGCTTCATGAATCGTCTTGAATTTTATGTGATAATAGATTAGCTGAATTTACCAATATTCGGTCTCTAAAACAGTTTAAATTCTAACCGGGGTCGCCAAGAGTAACCGGTAAAATTTGGCCGTTATAGAATTTATGACCGCTTAAGACAAATTCAGAAATAAAATCTGCAATCTCTTCCGGTTCAACAGGAGCTTCTATTCCCGGAAACGCCTGCTCAAGCATTTCGGTTTGTACTGCACCCAGACAGAGAGAGTTGCAGGATATTTTTTTATCAGAAAACTCTGTAGCTATGCATTCAGTTAAGATAGAGAGACCGCCTTTTGTTGCGCTGTACACCGAAAGGCCGGGGAATTTACTGCTTCCCTGATAACCTCCCATACTGCTGATGGTAACAATGTGAGAATCCTTATTGAAAAATCCATGCAGATCTTTTGTTAATAGTGCAGGGGCCATAAGGTTCACTTCAAACTGTTTCTGCCAATCAGCTCGGGTTTGTTCTATGAAAGGTTTATTGATTAAGACACCTGCATTATGGATCAATCCATCAATTTTTTGGTCGTTTTTATGTAAATATTGAACAATTGTTTCTCCGGCGGAGCTGTTCGTAATGTCCAGGGAAAGTGGTACAATGTTATTTGGATATTCTTCCTTAAGTTGGTTTAGTAACTTCTTAGAACGGGAAATGACAAGTACTTCATGTCCCATTTCAGCCAACTTTTTCGACGTTTCATTTCCTATACCTCTGCTGGCTCCGGTTACTACTATTCGTTTAGACATTTTCAAATTATTTTATGGGCTTTGATTGTCAGATCGTTGCCTTATTAACTTTTTAAAGTTTATGATTGGCTTACAAAAAATAGATTATCTCATCTGTTTTAAAAAATTGTCATTGTAAGCGCTTTTTTTGTTTCTTTACGTGGCTTTAACAAAATTGCATTAGATTGAATTCGGTGCATATGAAGAAATAAGACTGTTTATTGCTGATAGGGACGCACAGTACCTAAATAATCAATTTGAATAAGAATCACCTGGATTGATCGCCATGAATATTGATGAACTACTACCGGACAATATCAAAAAGCTTAAACCTTACGTTGCCGGGAAAACCATAGCAGAAGTAAAAAAAGAGTATGGGTTGGAAAAAATATCTAAACTGGCTTCAAACGAAAACCGGTTGGGCTGCAGTTCAAAAGTAAAAGAGGCTGTTTTGGAGTCAATCAAAGAGATACAGGACTATCCTGATCCGATAGCTGGTAAACTAAGGAGAGCAATTGCCGATCGTAATGGTGTGAAAGAGTCTGAAGTAATTCTTGCTGCAGGTTCTGAAAGTATCATATCGATTTTGTGCAGAACCTTCTTTAAACATGATGAAAATGCAATTACTGCAGACGCAACCTTCGTAGGTTTTTTTGTACAGACCGGTGTACGGGGAATAGAGCTAAAGAAAATACCGGTAACCGATGATTATCGTTTTGATGTGGATGGAATTCTCAATGCCATTGATGGAAAAACAAAAATGGTCTATCTGGCCAATCCCAATAATCCAACAGGTACATATTTAAAATCGGATGAGTACAGGAAATTGGTTGACGGTATTCCTGAAAATGTACTTTTAATAGCTGATGAAGCTTATTTTGAATATGCCAAAGAAGTAGATGACTTCCTTTCGGCAATGGATTACCGTAAGCAGAATGTGATTATTTTGCGAACATTCTCTAAGGCCTTCGGGCTGGCCGGATTCAGAATCGGTTATGCGATAGCCGATGAAAAACTCATTACACAGATGCTAAAAACAAAACTCACGTTTGAGCCTACCGCTCCGGCTCAGGCAGCTGCACTGGCTGCGTATGATGACTTGGATTTTCTAAAAAAAAGTACTGAGGTAGTAAAAAAGGGTAGAGAGCGCCTTTACTCATTTTTTGAAGATCACAATATTAAGTACGAAAAATCAATTTCCAATTCCGTTATGATGATTTTAGACTCTGAAGAGGAAGCGATCGACTTTACTCAGGAAATGTTGGAACAAGGTGTTATTTTAAGACGCATAAACGCTTTTGGGCTTCCTCAGTGTGTACGAATCACGATTGGAACACCATCAGAGATGGACCATTTTGAAGAAAGTTTTAAACAAATTTTTAAGCAGTAGATCAGCACGAAGTTATGGCTAAAAAGAAAGACGCGAAAAAAAAGATTGACTGGCTACAGGTTGCCGATACACTCCTTCTTTCCAGGGCAATAGATGATCTTGAAGAATCAGAATTGGTTCCCGATAAAAAGATACTCTATCAATTTTCTGCCAGGGGACATGAATTAGGCCAGATTCTTCTGGGAATGCAACTGGATCAACCCAATGATGCAGCTTCTGCATACTATCGCTCTCGACCGCTAATGCTTACGCTTGGACTTGACGCTGAAGATGCCATTGCATCCGGAATGGCCAAATCGGGCGGTTACAGTGACGGTCGGGATATTGGTGTTGTCTGTAACAAGCCGGGTAACGAAGGTGTAACGGTTCTGCCAATGGCCGGTGATGTTGGGTCGCAGTATACTCCGGCAGCCGGCTGGGCACAGGCTGTTGAGTATCGGAAAAATGTTTTGGAGGAAGATGAGTACTCGGACGCGATTTCGGTGATTCTAGGCGGAGACGGATCTGTTGCCACAAATGGATTTTGGTCTTGCTTAACCATGGCTACTACACTGAATCTGCCCGTTTTGTTTTACATCGAAGACAACGGGTATGGAATTTCGGTAACCAGCGATATGCAAACTCCGGGTGCAAATATTGCCAACAATCTCTACTCTTTTAAAAACCTTAGAATTTTTGACGGTGACGGCACTGATCCGGAGGAGGCTCTCTCATTAATTACGGAAGCAACCGGATATACTCGGGAGAGAAAAGGTCCGGCTCTTTTGCGTTTGACTGTTCCCAGACTGAATGGGCACTCTTATCAGGATAATCAAGCGTACAAAGATGATGATCTGCTGAATAAGGAGAAAAAGAATGATCCGCTGAAGACTTTGAAGAAGTATATGGTTCCAAAAGTAATCAGCGAAAAGAAGTGGAAGGAACTGGAAGAGAAAAACCGGGAAATAGCTAAAAAGGCCGCAGAAGATGCCTGGAATCGCCCCGATCCCGACAAAAATCGTGTTACGAAATACGCGCTTTATGAAAATGGAGATGAACTCCAAGAGGTTGGCGGTTTATATAAGGAAAGGTTTGATTTTCCGGATTCCACTGAGGAACCATCACCTGAGAAGCAGAGAATTAACATTGTTGAAGGAGTTCGCAGAACAATGGAGCATGAGCTCAATATCAACGACAAGGTTGTGGTTTTTGGTGAAGATGTTGGAGCCAAAGGTGGAGTGCATGCCGCAACTATGGGTTTACAGACCAAGTTCGGTGGAGATCGCGTATTCGACACAAGTCTGTCTGAAGAAGGAATTATCGGGCGTGCAGTAGGCCTGGCTTATGCAGGGTTGATGCCGGTAGCTGAGATCCAATTCAGGAAATACGCTGATCCAGCCACGGAGCAGCTTAAAAATACAGGTACAATCCGATGGAGAACGGCGAATAAATTTGCAGCTCCTATGGTTGTTCGTATGCCGGGTGGTTTTGCAAAGTGTGGTGATCCTTGGCACAGTGAGTCGAATGAGGTCTTTTTTGCACATATGATCGGCTGGCAGGTTGCCTACCCGAGTAATGCTCAGGATGCCGTGGGGCTTCTTCGATCGGCGATGAGAAGCAATAACCCGACAATTTTCTTCGAACACCGAAATTTGCTGGATTCTAAATATGCCCGAAGGCCATATCCGGGAGATGATTTTGTTGTTCCATTCGGAAAGGCAAATAAACTTCAGGAGGGAGAAGATATTACTATCGTAACATGGGGAGCGATGTGTGAAAGGGTTGAAGCTGCAGCAGAAAAATCTGACATATCCATGGACATAATCGACTTGCGAACAATTTCGCCATGGGATAAGGAATCGGTATTTGAATCCGTAAAAAAAACCAACAGATGTCTCATTGTTCATGAAGACAGCCAAACAGCCGGTTTTGGAGCTGAAATAGCTTCTGCCATATCAAATGAACTGTTCAGATACCTGGATGCACCTGTTCAACGATTGACTATGCCGGATATCCCGATGCCATATAATGTGGGTCTGATGAATTCAGTATTGCCGTCGGAGGAGAAAATTATTGAGAAAATAGAAGAGATTAGCCGATATTAAGAAGTAGTGATGTTGCAACTCAAAAGTTTTGAGTAACCTTTCCATATAGATTACTTTTGAAAACTGATTTTGTCAGCAACAACGTCAATATTTATGAATCGGGGCATTAACTTAATATCTTGGTTAAAATATCTTTGCATCTAAAGTAGAATATTTTCTGAATCTTCTCTCTAAAATGTATTACATTCAGCAAAGAGTGACTTTTAGACTGACCAAGATGGTAAATAAATAATTTTTCAATGCGTCTTGGCACAAAATTATTAGCGGGCTTTTTCTCGATTGCTCTCCTTGTTTTAATCACTGGGAGTTTATCGTATTATTTGGGCAATGCTGTCAAAAATGAGCTAATAGAAACCAGTGACTTAACTTCTAGTCAGCTTCAAACTCTATCTGATTTGACATCAGATCTGCAGAACTCCCTTCTCTATACCAGAAATTATCTTACAGAAGTAGACAAGCGTGAACGAGGTGATAATTCCATCTCTGTAACAGCTCAAATCAGGGAGTCGAGGCGTGTTGTGGAGAGAAGCCTGGACAATTTTGAAACGGACTTCCAGATGTTTCTGGAGCGTTCAAAAAGTAATATTGCTGAAGAGGAAGATTTCGATGAATTTGTCATCCAAATAGAGCAGCTGGCTGATTCGCTGCAAACCTCTTTTAATTATTACAACTCACTTACCAGACAAATTGTAAATCCCGAGGAAGGGAATTTTGGAAATGAAATATTTACTGTAACCGTAGAACCATATTTTAGAAATACAGTCCTGCCTTCGTTGATGGAGTTGAGATCCCTTTTTAATGATCGGGTGAACAACCAACTGGCGGAATTGGAAAGTCGGGCAAATACGACGGTTCGTCAAATAATCTTTGTAACCTTTCTCGCATTTTTGATTGCTCTTGTGTTTACGTTTATCGTGTACCGTTCGATTGCCAGACCAATTCAGAAATTACAGCGTACGGCCGATGAACTGGGTTCAGGCGACCTTTCAAAACGAATTCAGATCAATACAAAGGATGAGCTTGCTGATCTTGCCTCTTCTTTCAACTCAATGGCTGAGAATCTGAGTAAGAGTATGGTGTCCCGAAGCTATATGAATAATGTCATACAGTCGATGGGAGATATGCTGATTGTAACTGACCAGGACAACCGTATTGAACTGGTTAATCACGCCGTGACATCAACGCTTGAATTTAAAGCCGATAAACTGGAGGGGGAGTTTTTCTTTGAGCTGTTCCAGTCTGATAAACGGGATGAACTGGATCAAACATATTCTCAAAACGATTTGGATGAGCCTGTTGTGGATGAATGGATGATGAAAACAGAGTCTCAAAAAGAGATCCCGGTTGTAGTTACACACACTGAAATTTTTGACCAGGATGGAAAACGTAAGCACATTTATGTAGCCAGAGATGTAACCGACCAGAAAGAGGCAGAGCGGCAAATAAGTGAATCCCTGAAAGAAAAAGATGTAATGCTTTCTGAAATTCATCACAGAGTAAAGAATAATCTGGCCGTTATTTCGGGATTGCTCGAAATGCAGGTTTGGAATACGCAAGATGAAAGTACAGCAGAAATTTTGAAGGATAGCCAGCTGAAGATCAAATCGATGTCATTGGTTCATGAAAAACTGTATCAAAATGAGAATTTTGTAGATATAGATATTGCGAATTACACAAAAGAGTTGGTTGGAGAAATTCAGAAGACCTATCACACAAAAAGAAAGAAAATTGAAACACTTTTTGACTGTGAATCCATATTGGTGACATTGAATCAAGCAATTCCAATCTCATTGCTGCTTAACGAAAGTATTGTAAATATCTATAAGCACGCGTTTAAAGGCATGGATAAAGGAGAGATCACAATTAGGATGAAGCTGACTGATGGGGATATACATATCAAAATAGCCGATAATGGTGTCGGGCTCCCGGAAGGATTTAATAAAGAGGCAAACGGTTCGATGGGTCTCATTCTTATAGAGACCTTAACCAAACAACTGAGTGGAACCTACAAACTTCAGAATGGACAAAAGTTCGGTACGGAACTGCTCATCTCATTTCCGATTAACGATCAAAGTGGCGGGGGTTTCGTCTAAAGAATATATGCTGAAGCTATATGTTCGTATTCTGAAATTTGAGTTTTTTGCCACTCTCTGTCTTTATCCATTTCATCAGCCATAAGTTTTGCAACTTCGGGAGCCATCTCAACACTGGCTTTTGCATCGAGTAGTAAAGCACGGGTTCGCCGGGCCAGGATGTCCTCTACAGTCATGGCCATTTCATTTCGCACTCCCCAAACAACTTCAGCTTTCAGGTATGGGAGCCGCTCATGGAGTTTTTCACCGAGCTCCGGCTTTTCTTTGATAAGTTTTTCAATCTCCACACGATCTGAACCGTAATGATGAAGCGGATCAGAGTGATCGGTATTCTTCAGCCAACCGTGAATTCTCATGTTTTCCGTTACACACTCATTGATGTTGAGACCTGCAACAGTAGCTGCCTGATCAACCGTATCCTGAGCCATTTTACGGTATGTGGTCCATTTTCCGCCTGTGATGGTTACCAATCCACTGTTTGAAACGATTAGCGTATGATCACGAGACAAGGATGCGGTATCGCTGCCATCTCCTCCGGCTTTTACCAGGGGGCGCAAACCTGCAAAAACACTTCGAACATCATCCCGTGTAGGATTGCCGGTCAGATATTGAGCCGCATGCTTTAATATAAAATTGATCTCTTCTTCCATCGCTTTCGGTTCAAGCTCCGGTTTGTCAACAGGTGTATCTGTAGTTCCCAGCACAAGTTTACCATTCCATGGAACAGCAAAAAGAACACGCCCGTCATCGGTATGAGGTACCATAATGGCCGATTTACCGGGAGAAAATTCGCTGTCGATAACAATGTGTACCCCCCGGCTTGGAGCGATCATTGGCTTGCTGTCGGGATTATCCATTTTTAAAATGTTGTCTGTAAAAACTCCGGTTGCATTTACAACAACCCGTCCATTTACCTTAAACTCTTTTCCGCTAAGTTGATCCGTAAATAGCACCCCATCAACCATGTTGTTGGTTTTCAGAAGCTCTGTTACTTTTGCGTAGTTAATCATGGCTGCTTTGTGCTCTACAGCGGTTTGAGCCAGATTAATGGCTAGACGGGAATCATCAAACTGACCGTCATAGTAGATCACACCTCCTCGGAGGCCTTCCTTCTCTAGTGTTGGGAGTTGTTCGATAGTCTTTTCGAGCGAGAGATTTTTTGAGGGTCCAAGTCCGAGTTTTCCGGCTAACATATCGTATACTTTCATCCCAATGCCGTAAAACGGCCCTTCCCACCAATCGTAGTTGGGGACAACGAATGACTGATTGCGGACTAAATGAGGTGCATTTTGAATAAGCAGTCCGCGTTCCCGAAGCGCTTCAAGCACCAGTGAAACATTCCCTTGCTGGAGATAACGAACGCCGCCATGTACCAGTTTTGTGGAACGGCTCGATGTTCCTTTTGCAAAGTCGTGCTGCTCAAGAAGCAGGGTGCTGTACCCGCGAGATGCCGCATCAACAGCGGTTCCCAAACCGGTTGCTCCCCCACCGATAATGATCATATCAAAGTAACCTTGCTTTTGCTTTACTGCATGTAGCATCTCGGATCTTTTCATAGTAAAAGAGAGATTAATTGGGATTAGAGGCTCAATAAAGTGAAAAATAGCTTTAATTAATTATACAAAATTACAAGAGGAAAGGTTTGAAATTAAATCCTAAATTCATGGATTTACAGCTAATTGAGATGTAAAAGTAAGCTGAAAATTAGATTTAAAAACACCATTGATGTTTAAATTTGATTTGGCTAAATAGTTGAAGGTAAAAAATGCGTGTGTTTCCGCCTTTTCTTTTACTGCTCAAAACAGCAAACAAATAAATAAATAATAACCTATGGAAAATCTATACAAACGAGTTTTTTGTATCGTTCTGTTCTCCTTTTTCACGGTCAGCAGTGCATTTGCACAGTTTACAGTGAACGGGACAGTTATCGATGCTGAGAGCGATGAACCGTTATTCGGTGTTACTGTGGTAGAAACAGAAACCGGAAATGGTGCAGCAACTGATATTAATGGTGAATTTTCGTTAAACATAGCGGGAGATTCAGCTAATTTGCAAGTAACCTACATTGGATATATAACCCGAAACGTAGAAGTAAACAGAAATGGAAATTCGATCGTCGAGATTGAAATTGAGATCGAGCAGGATATTTCCCGATTGGAAGAGATCGTAGTAACAGGTCTGGCTTCAAATGTTAAGCGAAGTAACCTTGGAAATGCGGTTTCTACAGTTTCCAGAAAAGAACTTGCCGGAACAACAATCGGGGCATCACTCGATAACTCTTTGTCCGGTAAAATTCCGGGTGTAAATATTAATGCAAACGGAGGTTCACCCGGTGGTGGAAGCAATGTACAGCTAAGGGGTATTTCAACGTTAGGTTCCGGCTCATCCCAACCACTTTATATTATTGATGGTGTTTATGTGGATAATACAGTTATCTCAACCGGACGATCATCCGTCAGTGGTGCCGGTGGTTCTTCTCAGGATGATGTGGCAAGCCGTATTTCAGATTTGAATCCAGAAGATATTGAATCCATTGAAGTGCTTAAAGGTCCATCTGCTGCCGCTATTTATGGTGGCCGTGCCAATGCCGGTGTTATTGTAATAACCACAAAAAGAGGACAAGCCGGTGAAACACGAGTAAGTATAAAGCAAGACGTCGGTTTTACAAGCGCTTTAAACCTTCTTGGTTTTGACGAATGGAGTGAAGATAAAATTGATCTGATTTATAGTGGCCAAAGAGCTGAGGATGAAAAAGCTCTTTTCAGACAGAACGGAAATCTTCTCGACTATGAAGAAGAATTTTATGGCGAAAATGGCCTGCTTAGCAATACCCAGATTAGTGCCTCCGGTGGAAATGAAAGAACCCAATTTTACGTAAGTGCCGGAGTTCAATCAGAAGAGGGGATCATCAAAAATACAGGTTTCGACAGGAACAATATTCGTTTAAACCTTGATCATTCGATTAACAATAATATTTCTGTTTCCTCAAACTCTAATTACATCAGAACTGATTCTGATCGTGGTTTTACGGGTAATCAGAATGGGACAGGCGGAAGTATCGGGTATAATATTGCATATGTTCCGAGTTATTTCGACCTCAGACCTGATGAAAACGGTCTCTATCCGAATAATCCATATTTTGCTGAGAATCCATATAATTTGCGCGATAATGCGGAAAATAATCAGTTAGTAAACCGTTTCTTACAGAGTGTTCGTCTGGATGCGAATCTTTATAGTGATGACAACAGCTTTCTAAGATTTAATACTCAGGTGGGTTTGGATTATTTGAATGCAAACTCCACGGTGTATTTTCCTGAATTTTTTCAGTCTCAGCAGGCCAGTTCTACACCGGGTGATGTGATTCACGGTAAGCAGGATAACTTTAACCTAAACATGCAGGCATTTCTGGTTTACAATGTTGATGTGAGTGACTTCAACTTCAACACTCAGATTGGATATACCCGTTTGTATGAGGAGTCAAACAGATTGTTAAACCGTGGCCGAGGACTTGCGCCCGGACAAACAAACCTGAATCAGGCACAGGTTCAGTCTGTATTTTCTCAGGTTTTCCAGGAAGTTTCGGAAATTGGTTTGGTTGCTCAGGAAGAGATCAACTGGGCTGATAGAATTATTGCAACTCTGGGTGTACGGTTTGATAAATCAACATTGAATGCCAAACAGAATACATTCTATCCGTTTCCAAAAGCTTCTTTAGCTGTAAATCTTACAAGCTTCGATTTTTGGAACGTGGATGAGATTGAACTCCTGAAACTTCGAACAGCTTACGGCGAAACCGGAGGTAAAGCACAATTTGGGAATACGTTCGAAGCTCTTGGCGGTGTAAATATCGGCGGTGGACTTGGATCCGTTATTTCTACCCGGGCAATTGATCCGAATCTTAAACCGGAAACAGCCAGTGAGATTGAATTTGGAGCCGACATCAGTGCCTTTAATGGAAGAGTTGGTCTTGAAGCAACCTATTACATCAAAAATGTAAGAGACCTGATTCTTGACCTTACTCCCGCATCCTCAACAGGTATTACAGCGATTGCTACAAATGCCGCAGAACTTGAAAACAAAGGAGTAGAACTGGCACTAACCGCTTCTCCTTATCGAAGCAACAACTTGAGTTGGTTGACAAGGTTGATGTACTGGAGTAATGATTCAGAAATAACACGTCTGGATATTCCTTCTTACGATACCGGAGCTTTTGGACTGTCACTGGGTCAGTATCTGATTCGTGAAGGATTTTCCCCAACTACAATTGTAGGTAATCCGCAGGACCCTGATCTTACGTTTTACGGTGACGCGCAGCCTGATTATCAGATGTCCTGGTATAATGAATTCTCATTCTTAGGTAACTTCGAATTTAGTTTCCTATTACAGTACCAAAAAGGGGGAGATAATATTAACCTGACAAACTTTCTGTTAGACGGTGGAGGAAATACACCGGATTGGAGTGCTGATGACGATGGAGACGGTATTCCTAATGGTTTGGATAGAGGTCCATTTAATCCAAGTCAATTTGTGGAAGATGCTTCCTACATCAAACTGAGAGAAGTTGGTCTTTACTATACTCTTCCCAGTGAGGTTGTGTCAAACTTCTTCAACGCTCAGCGTATGCGTTTTGGTGTTTCAGGCAAAAACTTATTGCTCTTTTCAGATTACAGCAGTTATGATCCTGAAGTATCGAACTTTGGCGCGCAACCGGTTTCGCAATCTGTGGAAGTGACACCGTATCCAAGTGCAAGAAGAGTATTCTTCCATATTAATCTCGACTTTTAAGAATGACTACTATGTTAAAAACAAAACACTACTTAACGACGATTTCTATAGTACTGTTGTCATTTTTAATGACTACAGGATGTGATTTGCTTGATGTGGAGGAGGTTATTGACCCCAATAATCCGTCTTCAGCCGGCGTGTTAAATGATGCGACTCGCGGTGAATTACAAAATATGGTTACCGGTCTTGAAAGCCGGCATCGAGGATATGTGGCAAACACCACACAGCTCTTTGGGTCATTCGGCCGCGAAACATGGAACTTCTTTGCTTCTGATCCGAGATTCACCATTGACTGGTTGGGACAGGAAACCATAACAGAGCCGTATCCAAATTTCTTTGCTTCCGGTGGGACTTACAATACTCCTTATCAGGCAATTAAGCAGGCAAATCTGTTGATCGAATCGGTGGAGAACACAACTACTGTGTCTGAGGCTGAAGCCAATGCTTATCTCGGATTTGCAAAAACGATTCAAGCATTTCAATATCTGATTCCGTTAAACGGACAATATCAAAACGGAATTCGGATTGATGTGGCTGATCCGCTTAATCCGGGACCGTTCCTGAGTTATGATGCTGCGCTTGATAGAATTCTATCCCTATTGGATGAAGCTTATGGTAATCTGAACAGTGCATCGGCTGAGTTGCCATTTAGCCTGACGGAAGGTTTTGGTGAGTTTGCAACAACAGATGGCTTAAAGCAGGTGAACCGAGCTATTAAGGCTCGAGCCTCTATTTATGCAGAAGACTTCACGGGAGCATTGGATGCTCTTGATGATTCCTTTTTGGATTTGACAGCCGGAGAGGAGAGTATGAATCGTGGCGTTTCGCATGTTTACGGAAATCCACCGGATTCATTTAACCCGCTGTTTTATCCTCTTGATGCGAATACGAACCAGATTATGGTTGTTCATCCTTCCATGATTGAAGATGCGGAAGCCGGTGATTTACGCGTTGAAAATAAGTTCTTTCAAAGAACCGCTCCGGTGTCGAATTCAAATGTTCCCGAAGATGCAGAATACCAGGATGCTCGATTTGAGAGTAATACCTCACCAATCCCTTATTTACGCAATGAGGAGTTGATTCTGATCTATGCTGAAGCATTGGCACAAAGAGGGCAGGGTTCCGATTTTGCAGATGCTACTTCAGCCATCAATTTGATTCGTGGAACCTGGGATTTACCATCGGTTGCTTTGGCTACTGAAGATGAGATTATCGATCAGGTTCTTTTTGAAAGAAGATATTCACTTTGGGCAGAGGGCGGTCATCGTTGGATTGATGCTCGTCGCTACGATCGGTTGGATGAAATTCCAAATCGATACGGAAGAGTATTTACTCAATTAGCTCGTCCAACAAGCGAAACTAACTGGGAGGACCAGAACAATTAACCCAAAGTCAGTTGTAACCGGACTTCTTTTATTCATATAAAAGCAGACTGCGTTCAGAACAAAGGGTTACCAAAATTAAAAAAGGCTCTGTGATTAAATTCACAGAGCCTTTTTTATGTCTTTAAACTTTCGGCAAATTTGGAGATCTGAAATCCCCTCCTTTTTAAGAAGGGAAATTAGGGCAGATTATTAATAACAATACTTAGTTCCGAACAATCGGCAGCGTAATACTACTCGGGTACTCCTTCGAATGGTGAATGTTATTCGTAGCTGTTACCCCTTCTGATTCATCGTAATTATTTCCACCGGTATTTAAATTTCGGTCAAAACGAGGGAAGTTAGAGCTGGAAACCTCAATTCGAATCCGGTGACCTTCCTTGAAAAAGTTACTGGTCGACATCGGAGTCATGTTCACTTCATAAACATTTCCTTCTTCCATAAACACCAATTTGTCGTAACCTTCACGGTATCTAACCCGCTGAATTGTTTCGTCAAGGTTGTATGCGGTTCCATCCGGATAAACATCAATCAGCTTGATGGTTACATCCGTATCTTTTACGTCTGATGACAAGTATAGCTTACTCTCGATAAAACCACTCACTTCAATGCCTTCCTCCAGCGGTTCTGATGTGTAGACCAAGATATCATCCCGCAATTCCATCTCCTGCTGATCAAAAGCTCCGCCCTGAACAGCATTCCCGGTACAGCATACGTTTCCGCCGTAAGAGGGAACAGGCTCCATTGGGTCATATGTAAATGTGTCCGGTTTGTCTTGATCAGGTGCTTCATTTTGGAGGGATCCGTTACCATTTCTTGTGTTGGCGTTTCCACCGCTGTTCAGATAGAATGTGGTCATCTCTGCATTAGCGGGAGGCCATTGATCGGCGGTTTGCCATTCATTGGAGCCCATGGTGTAGTAACGAACTCGGGGAAGCTCTTCAGTGATGTTATTTTCTACACCTTTCATCCAATAATCGAACCAGTCGTAGATCATCTCCTCGTAGTTGAGGGTGGCATCCCCCACATTTCGTTCACCTACTACGGTCTCTTCTGTAGCCCGGGTATAGGCACAGTGAAGGGTAGGAGCAATAACCAGGTATTGGTTGTCGCGGATGTCCGGATCGGAGGCATTTTCACGAACGTAATTAAAAAGGGCCAGATTGGGACTTACACCCACATCATACCAGGAGACAAACCAGAAACTTGGCACGCCAAAATCCATATCGTCGTGGTAAAGGCCGCTTTCATACCATTGGGGATCATCCGGTTTACGGGTAATCATCTCCTCGTAAATTCCCTCGGGGCCGTTTACATTTTCAATGATATCTTCAATGGGTAAATGTCGGAGTCCCTCAGACCAGTCGACCTGTGGGTAGGTGGGGGACATATCATAAAAACGCTGTAGTCTTAGAAGATCCTCCTGAGAAATTCCTCGAGGAAGTTTTGGCGCCATCGGATCGTGCTGCGTAGAGTAGAGCCACGCTGTAAATAGCATCTGTCCGGCACCGCCTCTGTACCAGTTGCCCTGCTCATAAAACTCACCGACTCGCCCAACTCCGGCTCCATACCCTTGCGGAACCATCGCGGCGTGTGCGGGGTGATCCATGGCCGCCACAGCCATCTGCCACTCCGCCGTGGATGAACAGCCAAGCGTTCCGATATTTCCGTTGCTCCACTCCTGATCGGCCATCCAGGTAAAAGCGTCGTAACCGTCGGTCAGCGGTGTGCCGAGGATGTCCCAGTCTCCTTCGGAGAAGAATCGGCCTCGTTCATTCTGAACTACATAGGCGTAACCTTTCTCAACGGCCCGCAGTGCCGAGTTAAGTGTTCGGGTATTCAGCTGGCCGTTTCGGTAGGAGTTAAAATTATAGGGAGTTCTGGAAAAAATTATCGGTACCGGTTCGTCTGTTTTGGGCCGATAGATATCGGTTGCCAATCGCACTCCGTCAGACATAGGCATCATGACTTTTTGATCGATGATGGCAACCTCTTCGAGCTGTTCTAGTATATTTTGGGTTTGCCCATACGCGAAACTGACAGATAATATCAGAAAAGCGGTGAGCAGAATAGAAATTTTATATCTCATATTGGAAAGATTTGATTGATGGATAATACAATCAATTTATATGATTCGTAGTTGAGAATGAATCTGTATTAAAAATAGTGTTGATAGAAAAAATGCGGAGAGAATCGAAAACAAACCTGAAAGGTCTTTGAGACCCGTCAGGTTTATCTGAGCATGTGAATATATTTATAAAAAACCCTTGGAGGGTATCAGAGAAGTTACTTTGTTTTATTGATCTCGTGATGCCTCTAAAAGAATATCCTCATGGAAATCCCTGATGATAATTTCTTCGGGTATAAAGTCCATATTCTCTGGATTTACGATTAGATTAAAGCGCTGATGATCCTCTGTTCTTCTTTCAGCATTAAAATATATTCCAAACTGAACTTGCTCATCTCTGTTGCTGCTGCCAAGTGAAACAATTTCGTAATAGTCAGCTTTCCTGTTTTCACTGTTTCCAGACAGTTCAATAGAATTGGCTGTCATGCTTTGTAGTGGCATATCGAGGATTATATGTCCGTTTTCGTTGAATGTATATAGGATGTCACCGGGTTCTTCATGAGGGAGAATTTCAAGCGGATTTTTACTGTAGCGTTCATCCCTTCTGTCCGGATTTGGCAGGTTAACAAAATAACCCAGATGCAGATGATTATAGCTAGCTCCGGTTTGTCCCACAGTCCCCACAATATCATTGCTGTTTATCCAGTCTCCAACATTAACTCTTATTTCATTCAGATGGAGATAGCTGGTAGCAAGAGTATCTGCATGTTTTACGGTAACGGCATTCCCTGCTCCACTGCCTGACCCACTCCATGTATCCGTTTGAACCACTTCTCCGGGTAATACAGGATAGACCGGTGTACCCTGTGATGCGGGTAGGTCAATTCCTGCATGAAAATCGTAGCCGCTTGGGAGACTTCTCGGACCGTATTGGGCATAGGATAAATCACTATTAAGTTCCTGATTACGGCTGATTGGCCATTGTGCGTTTTCAATTTCTACTGCCTCACGTACCTGCTCTTCTTCAGGCTCAGGTTCCGGCTCAGAGGTAGTTGTGGTATCACCACAAGCAACTGAAAAAATTAGAGTGAAAAGAAGTGATGAGAATATACCCTGTGGGGAAAAATTCATTTTTTGAGAATCAGTTAATAAAATTAAAAGAGGTCTATTTATCGTATAAGTTAATGAAACCTACCATTTGAATTACGGTATTTTAATCGATGAACTCCAATAACGAAGTATTACAAGATCAGGGTCAGGACAGTTTTCACTGCCCGGCGTTTGAGTTTGAATACGTTTTACTTCAACCCTCCAAGGTTTTCAAACCCTTGGAGGGTTTGAAATGATCATTCCGAATCTGTTTTCAATTCCCCTTTATTGAATTTATGGATGATGCTTGAAATAAGTGTCTGATAGGGAATACCCTCTTCCATTGCTTTAACCTGAATATCTTTAAAGTCTTTTTCAGTGAGGCAAATGTTGATCCGTTTGTTTTTAAGCGTGCTTTTTTTGGCTGCTTGCCTGATCTCTTCCTTTATTTTTTCTCCGGAAGTAATCCAATCTTCTGTTTCACAGGATTTAGTAATCTCTTTCTCTTTTTTATCTATATAATCCATTACTGATTCTCCTTATTGATATATGTGTGAGTTTCTTTACGGCTGGATTAAACTGCAACCGTTTAACGTGAATCAATCCTGTGATCGTTTATGTTATGGTGATTTTGTATATTTAAGGTATTATAAATGGAAAAATACGTTAAAAAATATCACCTCGAAGACCCACAGCAGTACAAAGACGAGCGGGAGTACTGGCGCAGTAAAACGCCGGGGGAGCGGCTTGCAGCACTCGAACAACTGCGTAAACAATACATGAAACTAAAAGGGATAGATGCTGAGCAAGGAGTTCAAAGAGTTTGCAAAATTATTAAACGATCAGAAAGTTGAATATCTGCTTGTAGGTGGATATGCCGTAGTGTTTTACGGATATGTAAGATATACCGGTGATATTGATTTCTGGATTAACCCAACCGAGGAAAATGCAATTCGCTTAGTTGAGGTTCTCGATCGGTTTGGATTTGGAAGCTTAAATCTTACTATCCATGATTTCACCAAAGATGATCAGATCATTCAATTGGGATACCCGCCCAACCGAATTGATATCATTACTTCTGTTACCGGTTTAACATTCACTGATTGTTATCCTAAAAGAAAATCATTTTTAATTGATGGTGTTGATATTCAAACCATTTCTCTTGAAGACCTGAAGAAAAATAAAAAAGCATCCGGCAGATATAAAGATCTTGATGATCTTGAAAACCTATAGTTTGCAATAAGCAGAAAATATTAAATCAAAAAACACCGGACAGCTCTCCCCGCCCGCCGTTTAAGATTGAATACCTTTTACCTCAACCCTCCAAGGGTTCTGAACCCTTGGAGGGTTTTTAGTTATCAATCAGAGTAAAATTAATGCCCATGCCCGTTACTGTTTCCACCGGTAACGGTGTGCCAGACGAACTGTTCGCTCTAGCCATCCTGCGCCATAATTATATAGCTTTGGAAGCCAAGTCCTTCACATACCAACCAGAACCCTTTATTTGACTTTCATCACTACGTAAAGTAATATGCATATAAAATTATGTATTAATGCATATTATATTGTGAGAACCACTTTAGAAATACCCAAGGAGCTAATTGATGAAGCTATGAAGGCAACAGGTGCAAAAACAAAGAGTCAGCTAATTAAGGATGCATTGCAGGCTGAAATTGATCGCGTAAAACGTAAACGATTGATTGCCAAAAAAGGAACTCTGGACCTGGATATTGACCTGGATACCCTCAGAGATCGAAGCTGATGTCCAGGTATAAAGTGCTTATCGACAGCTCGGTATGGATTGAGTATTTTAAATCAGGTGGAATAGAGAAG